>JAFDWI010000185.1 GCA_018268545.1 Actinomycetota bacterium | reverse complement strand
CGTTTCCCGTCTATTCGCTCGCGGTCGCGCACCTGAACGATTACATCGCCGATGACCTGAAGGTGGCGGTGGGATCGAAGTTGATCCTCGTGAATGGGATCGGCGCGATCGCCGGGCCGATCGTGGGAAGTGTCGCGATCGGGGTCTGGTCTCCGGAGAGCCTGTTTCTGGTGTTGGCGGTCGGTTACGTGGTGGTGTTGGCGGGCACGCTGTACCGGATCACGAAGCGTTCCGAATCCGAAGAAGCGGTCCGAGCGCGCTTCGTGCCGGTGGCAGTCGGGGTCGGTCCGGTCGGGGTCGGTGTCGGTGACCACGGCGAGGGGGAATTCGCCGAACTCGTCCGTGGTGTGGTCACGTTCGCGACGGCCGAGGTGCACTACGTCGAATGTGGTTCTGGCCCGTCGATCGTGTTGATCGGTGACGCGACGGGCCCGGCCGGCGATGTCGCTGATGGCCTGATCGGCCCGTTGGTGGCCGACGGGTTCCACGTGGTGATGCCGCTGTTGGGTTCGGGGCATGTGCCCGACGATGCGGTGGGAGCGGTTCTCGAGGTGCTGCGCGCGGTTTCGGTCCCGGCGGCGACGTTCGTGGGGGTCGATTCGGGCGTCGACGTGATCCGCCGGGTCGCCGAGCATCGGGCCGACCGGACCCATGCGCTCGTCGCGATCGCCGATGTTCGGCCGCCCGACGCGGACGGAACGCACGGCGACGACGCGCATCCGATGTTGTGGCTGCCGCGGCGCGCGCTGGTGGAGTCGCCCGAGGACGCGGCCGACGACATCGCCGAGTTCGTCCGCCCGATCGTCGCGGCGATGTCGGTGCAGTGGGAGACCGGCCGGTTCGATGTGATCGATCCCGAGCGCCCTGACGCAACATCGACTACTTGACCGACGGGTCAAGATCGACCAGACTCCTCGGATCGAACGAACGTCGTCGAGGTAGATCTGGGGGATCCGGTGCACGACCTTGTCATCCGTAACGGCACGTTGGTGGATGGATCCGGGGGACCGTCACACCGCAGTGACGTTGCCGTCACGGGTGACAAGGTCACCGAGGTCGGCGAGGTTGCCGGCAAGGGGCGTCGCGAAATCGACGCGGACGGTGCGATCGTGACCCCGGGTTGGGTCGACATCCACACCCACTATGACGGCCAGGCAACCTGGGATCCCGAGGTCACGCCGTCGTCTTGGCACGGGGTCACCACCGTGGTGATGGGCAACTGCGGGGTGGGTTTCGCGCCGGTGGTTCCGGACCGCAAAGAATTTCTGATCCAGCTCATGGAAGGCGTGGAGGACATTCCCGGTACCGCGCTCGCCGATGGGGTCACTTGGAACTGGGAGACCTTCCCCGAGTATTTGAACGAGCTTGCGTGTATGCCGCGGGTGTTGGATGTGTCCGCGCTGATCCCGCACGGCGCGGTGCGCGCCTACGTGATGGGCGATGAGGCTGCGGTTCATCGTGATGAAGCCACCGGTGACGAGATCGCATTGATGACCAAGCTCGTGCGCGAAGGTCTGGAAGCGGGCGCGGTCGGATTCTCGACGTCACGCACGCTGTTGCACCGTGCGAAGGACGGCGAGTTGGCGGCGGGCACGAATGCCACGTTCGAAGAGTTGGTGACCATAGGTTCGGCGCTGGCCGATGCGGGCCACGGCGTGTTCGAGGTTGCCTCGGATCTGATCGACATCGACGCCGAGTTCTCGTGGATGGAACAGATCTCACGTGAGTCGGGGTGCCCGGTGAGCTTCGGTTGCCTGCAGGGCAATTCGCAGCCTGATGCGTGGCAGGACTACCTGGCCGCCACCGATGCGGCGAATGCCCGAGGCGCGAACCTGATCCCGCAGGTGGCGGGGCGGCCCGCGTGCCTGTTGTTCGGCTTGGAAGCCACCGCACACCCCTTCATGTTCCACCGCACCTACCGCGCGCTCGCGGCGCTGCCTTTGGCTGAACGCGTCGCGAAGATGCGTGACCCCGACGTGCGCGCCGCGATGATCGGCGAGGATCCGCTCGAGGCCGGGCTCGCCAGGTTGGTCACCGCCGATCTGGACCGGCTGTTCCCCTTGGGCGACCCACCCGATTATGAGCCCACTGCGGATCAGTCCATCGCGGCGATCGCGCAACGCCAGGGACGCTCGGCTGTCGAAGTGGCCTACGACGCGTTGTTGGAACGGGACGGTCACGCGCTGTTGTACAAGCCGATCCTCGGCTATGCGCATGGGAACTTCGATGATCTGCTCACGATGATCAACCGTCCGGGCACGGTGCTCGGTCTGGGCGATGCGGGCGCGCACTGCGGGTTGTTGTGCGATGCGAGCCTGCCGACCTACATGCTCAGCCATTGGGTTCGTGACCGCACCCGGGGTGAGCGGCTCAGCCTGGAACACGCGGTGCATCTGCAGACGCGCCGGACCGCCGAGGTCTTCGGATTCTTTGACCGGGGCCTGGTTGCGCCGGGCATGCTCGCGGACCTGAACGTCCTCGACTTCGATTCTCTGGGGATCCCCGCGCCCGAGATGACCTACGACCTGCCGACCGGGGCACCGAGGTTCATCCAACGTTCGACGGGCTACGTCGCCACGGTCAAGTCGGGGGTT
>JAFDWI010000184.1 GCA_018268545.1 Actinomycetota bacterium | reverse complement strand
GCCAGCAACGCCGTCGGGGTCCCGAAGGTCGCGGCACGCGCCACGATCAGTCCGATGCCGATGAGACACGGCAGGACGATCGCGATCAGAATGCGCGAGATCCCCTTCGACGGCGGCGTGCCATCGCTCGGACGGTCGGGTCGCGAGGACGTACTTTCGGCCGTCGTGCGGTTCGCCATGGAATGCGGACTGTACCTTCTCGGTTCCGGCCCGTATCTGGGCGCCGTATCGGCCGGGCGGTCGGTCAGCCGGAATCGGCCGGCGCGATCGAACCCTGGTCGTGGGCGATCGCCGACCGTGCGGGGGTTCGGAGGCGCATCATTTTCCGGCAGGCGTCGAGTGGAACGAACAAGGCCCAGATCGATACCGGGAAGACGACCGCGAACGATCGAGAGAACGCCCACCAGCTCACCGCGTTGACCGGAAGAAAGCAACTGATCATCGCCAACGTCGCTGCGAGGAAGATTGCGATCGGCGCGCCGACTCGGGCGATCCGCACCGTTGCCGCGAGTGATGTGCCCGCGAGGATCCCGGCCATCAGGAGTTCGGGGCCCGGTGTGCCGGCATGGATCCATCCGACGAAGGGAAGCCCGAAGTTGCCTGTGCTCGATTGCGCGAAGACCGACTCGTGGAGGCGCGCGGCGAGGTACAGCGACCAAAGGCCGACCGGCAGGCAAGGTGCGACGAGGTACACGACGCGCCGCCGGATGTCGAGGCCCGGCCATGCGACGAGCACGATGACGGTGAGCAGCGTCGTTTCCCGGGTGAGCCCTGCGAGTGCGAACAACACGACGGCGAGCCCGAAACGGTGGCGAAACGTTGCAGCGAGGCCCGCGAGGGCGAGACCGGTCGCAAGTGCGTCAGATGTGGATGTCCACATGGCGGCGATGACGCCCGGGTTGATCACCATGAGCAGCGGCAGCCACGGGCGCGCTGCGGGGAAGCGGGCCAGGGCGAAACCTCCGATCGCGACTCCGAGGATCGACAAGGCCGCGAATGCGTAGATCACTCCGAGCCCCCCCGAAGGGGCGAGCCCCTTCGCGCTCAGTGGGAAGAGAATCCGCCGGAGCCGATAGCCGGGACCGTCGAGATAGTGCTTCGACCAGTCGAAATCGAATGGTCGTCGAGCGACCACGTAGTAGAAGGTGCCGTCGTACCCGTTCCCGGGAAATTCGTAGGCATGGGGAAGATCGTGCAGGATCGCCGGGGTCGCGATGTTGTCGCCGATCGCGAGGAGTGCGGTCGGATCGTCGAATTTCGCGGCCCGCATCGAGATGAAGCCGATGCCGATGAGACAGGGCAGGGCGACAGCGACGAGGATCCGGCGGAGGTTCACTGCGCGGAGACAGTACCGGTCGTCGGGTCGGTCACTTGTCGAGGGCGGCGAGTGCCTCGGAGAGCCCGTCGTAGGTCGAGTCTTCGGCCATGATCCGCTCGAGGTCCTTGCGTGCCATCGAGGTGTTTCCCTGCGCTTCATAGCAGCGCGCTCGTTCGAGACGGGCTCGATGCAGCACGACGGGGTTCCTCGAGGTGCAACGGATGACCTTCGCGAAGCACTGCAGCGCGGCGTCGGGATGACCCAGTTCGCGGAATGCGACACCGCGCAGGACCCACAACAGCGACGAGGTGTCGTCGGTGTTCGGGGCATTCTCGGTCAGCGTGACGACCGAATCGAACTGTCCCGCATGGTCGTAGAGGTCCGCCAGGGCCAGGGCCGTGACGGTGGTCCGGTCGAGGGCGCCGATGAGTTCGGCAGCGTGGTCGATGGCGCCGGCAGCCTGGGCGAACTCGCCGAGTGAGAGGGCAACCGCCGTTCGATCCACGGGCGTGGTGATCGTGGCCCCCGGCATGATCTCGAGGGTGATGGTCAGATGGGTGTACTTCACGAGGAACGGGTCCGTGGCCGGGTCGACACCGAGGTCGTAGATCTGCTGAAGGAACTGCTGCGCGGCCTGGAGATCGCCGGCCTGCAGTTCTGTCACGGCGGCGATCGTCGCGGCCGGGAGCTGATGTGTCTTCGAGTTCGCAGCGAGCGTCCGTATCGTGGCGAGATCGCCGTGGGTGAATGCCTTGTAGAGCGCCTTCTCGTCGTGTGGGGCGAGCAGGCCGGGTGGCGGCGGGGCCGACGGCGGAGTAGGAGGGGCGGGGCGAGATCCGGCCGAGGTCCGAGGGCGACTCTTGGAGGTGCCGCTTCCGGAATAGTCGATCCAGGACAGGCCCGTGCCCGGTATCGAGATGGTCCGGCGGGTGCGGCCGCCGGGAGATCGGCTCACGTGGTAACCCTTGAAACCGGTGGAAAGACCCAGCCCGGACTTGGACATGTTGAGCCGAAGCCCGGGGACGATCTGGATGGACCGGTGGACTCGCATTCCCATGGTGACCTCCTACGGGTCATGGATCGTGATCAGATGGAAGCCTCGCGCGGTGATCGGTGATCCGGCATCGCGATGGCGTGTTCGGCGCCCTCAGCGGGTCTGTGCCCGGTTGTAGTACTCGGTACTGGTTCCGAGTTGCGCGGCGAGGGCCAGGTCGCCGAGTTGCCCCACGCGGTTCGCCCAGTAGTCCCACCCGCCCTGGTCCGGCGCCCGACCCAGGAGTTCCTGGTAGAGAGCGGCGACGCGGTCGTGGCACGATTCGGACGACTGGAAGAAGGCGTACGCGACGTCGGCACGACCGTTCGCCTCGGCGCGGGATGCCCAGTACGCGGCACCCGACGCGTCAGGGGATCGGCCCAGGAGCTTGCCGTACAGGTCCGCGATCCACGAGCTGATCGTGCCGCCGCCGATCCCGTTGAAGTACTCGGACGACGAGTAGAAGGTGGCCGCTGTCTGGGCCACCGTGTAGCGGCCGGTCGTGATCGCATCGACCCAGTACGCGCGGCCCGACGGATCGGCGGGGCGGCCGAGGGTGTCGACATACATCCGGTCGACGGTTGCGCCCACCCACTCGTTGCTCGTGGTCAGGACGTTCATGAACGACCACCGATTCTGTGCACCGGTGCTCAACGTGGTCGTCCAGAAGGTGTTCTCCGAACTCGACGGTGATCGTTGGAGGAAGTCGGTGTACGCGGCCGTCACGTATTTCGAATTGGCAACCGGGTCCGAGAAGACGAGCGCGCCGTTGCTCATCGCCCACATCGGGACGGTGTGGAATGTTCGGGTCCCGCCTGCATGGCTTCCCGGAACGTTCCATGCTGCGTACCCGAGGATGAGCTGTCCCGATGGGGTCACGAAGGGCGATGCACCCCCGGCGCCGGTGAAGCCCGGGCCCGACTGGAGGAGTGGGCCGGCCGTGGTCTGGTCGGTGCACGGCCCGAGGGGACCCGAACAGATCGCGTAACCGGTTCCGTACGCGTCGGTGGTCCAGTCGTTGCCCGAATAGAAGAGGTAATAACGGCCCGCGTAATAGACCATCGCCGGGTTCTCGACGACACCAGCGCCCGTCGACGGGTTCATCATCTGCCAGGCAGCGTCGGTCGAGAAGATCTTCGTCGCGGTCGATCCCGAGATGGCGCCGTTGGCGTCGAGAGGCAGTGTCCAGAACGAGGTCGGTTGCGACCCGGGAACGCCTTCGCTTTTGTAGATCAGGTACGAATGGCCTGACGGATCGGTGAAGGGCTGGGGGTCACGGAGGCCGGTCGGCGACCCGTCAGGTGCACTGCACAGCGCGGGGGAGTTGTCCGCTGTGAAGGGACCCCACGGATTCGTCGCGGTGGCGCGTCCCAGGCACCAGTGGTTCGGGCTGTCCTGGCCGGCGAAGTAGACGACGTAGAGCCCGGACGGCATCCGGATCGCGCCAGGCGCCTGCAGTTGTTTGGTTTCCCACCCGGTGCCCGTTCCGGTGCCGGCGATGACCCACGGTGGAGGTTGGTTGCCGCCAGGCGAGTACGGGGCGGAAAGCGCATCGTTGAAGTACAGATCGTTGTTGAAGTTCCCCGTGTACGCGGGGCGTGGAACCCATGGCCCGTTGATCGGGTCCGTGGTCCACATGACGGGCAGCGACGATCCACCGGTGTTCGTGCCGTAGGCGTAGTAGCCGGTCACGCCACCGAGATTCGGGTCGTTCGGGACGACCACGATCGACGGGTCGGCAAAGGTCCAGGTGTACGGACAGTTCGGCTGGAACCAGTCGAACAGGTTCGGGGGTGGCGGGCACTGCGCCACTGGCTGCGGGCTGGGCGCGCCCGGTGG
>JAFDWI010000183.1 GCA_018268545.1 Actinomycetota bacterium | reverse complement strand
CGGCGACGAGTTCGGTCCGCTCGCGGCGGCCTTCGGTCCGGGTCTGTTCGTCGTAGCGGAGGGTGATCCCGGCCGCCGACGCCAACTGTTCGACCGCCGCCGCGAAGTCCAGATGATCCATCTCCATCGCGAAGGTGATCGCGTCGCCGCTCTTTCCACAACCGAAGCAGTGGAAGAAGCCCTTCTCGGCCGACACCGAGAAGCTCGGGCTCTTCTCGCCGTGGAACGGGCACAGGCCCATCCACGAACTGCCGACCCGCTTGAGCGCGAGGTGGCGGCTGACGAGGGCGACCAGGTCGGTGGCTTCACGGACCCGGACGATGTCCTCGGCGACGATCCCCACCTCAGACGTCCCGTCGCAAGCGGGCGCTGGTCACACGCCCAGCACCGCCTGGGCAGCCGACAGTCGAGCGATCGGAACCCGATACGGCGAACACGACACGTAGTCGAGACCCGCGTCCCAGAACACCCGGATCGACTCGGGGTCGCCGCCGTGCTCGCCGCACACACCGAGCTTGAGTTTCGGGTCGGTCCGGCGGCCCTTCTTCGCACCGATCCGCACGAGTTCACCCACCCCATCGGGGTCCACGGTCTCGAAGGGGTTGCGCTCGAGCAACCCCCGCTCCAGGTAGGTCTTCATCAGGCGGCCTTCGATGTCGTCGCGCGAGAACCCGAACGTCATCTGGGTCAGGTCGTTCGTGCCGAAACTGAAGAAATCCGCTTCCTGTGCGATCTCGTCCGCGATCAACGCCGCACGCGGGGTCTCGATCATCGTGCCGATGTGGATCGTCGGCTTCTTCCGCCGACCGCTGGTCGCCTCGGTGATCGCGGTTTCGACCCAGCCGCGCGCCTCGGCCAACTCGGGGCGCGACACCGTGAGTGGGATCATCACCTCGACGATCGGGTTGCCGCCCGCGTCGATGCGCTCGAGCGCGGCCTCGACCAACGCCCGCGCCTGCATCGCATAGAGCCCCGGCTTGAGCATCCCGAGGCGAACCCCGCGCGTGCCGAGCATCGGGTTGAACTCGTGCCAGTACTCGGCGGCGGCGAGCAACTTGGCGTTCTGGCGCGACAACTTGCCTCTCGCCTCGGCGATCCGCAGCGCGTCGAGATCCGGCAGGAACTCGTGCAAGGGCGGGTCGAGCAGCCGCACCGTGACGGGCAGGCCGTCCATTGCTTCGAGGATCGTGACGAAATCCGCCTTCTGGGCGCGGTGCAACGCGTCGAGCGCCTTGGCCTCCTTGGCCGGCGTGTCGGCCAGGATCATCTGTCGGACGATCGGCAACCGATCCTCGGCGAGGAACATGTGCTCGGTACGGCACAGCCCGATCCCTTCGGCGCCGTAGGACCGCGCCACGAGCGCGTCTTCGCCGTTGTCGGCGTTTGCCCGCACCGCGAGCCTGCCCTTGCGGATCGCGTCCGCCCATCGCAGGATCGTGTCGAATTCCTCCGGTGGCTTCGCGGCGACGAGTTCGACCTCACCGACGACCACTTCACCCGTGGATCCGTTGATCGAGATCACGTCGCCTTCGCCGAGTGTCACCGCGCCGACCGTGACCTTGCGACCGTCGATACGAAGGTCCGACGCACCCACCACCGCGGGGATCCCCCACCCGCGAGCGACGACCGCCGCATGGGACACGAGCCCGCCGCGGGCGGTGAGGATGCCCTGGGAAGCCTGCATCCCGTGCACGTCGTCGGGCGAGGTCTCGTTGCGGACCAGGATCACCTTCTCGTGCCGTTCGGCTGCGGCGACCGCCCGGTTCGAGTCGAAGTACACCCGACCGACCGCGGCGCCGGGTGACGCCGCCAGCCCCTTGGTGAGCACCTCGACGGAGCCGCCGCCGAACTGGGGATGGAGGACCTGGTCGAGATGATCGGCGGTGATCCGGGCGACCGCTTCGTCGCGCGTGAGCCGGATGCGCTTGTCGGTGGTCATGTCGACCGCCATCTTCAGCGCCGCCCGCCCGGTCCGCTTGCCGACCCGGGTCTGCAACATCCAGAGTTTGCCCTGCTCGATGGTGAACTCGGTGTCGCACATGTCGCGATAGTGCCGTTCGAGCCGATCGAAGATGCCCAACAACTGCGTGTGGATCTTCGGGAAGAGCTTCGCGAGTTCGTCGAGGTCGGCGGTGTTGCGGATTCCGGCGACCACGTCCTCACCCTGGGCGTTCACGAGGAAGTCGCCGTAGGGACGGTTCTCGCCGGTCGCGGCATTGCGGGTGAACCCGACCCCGGTCCCGGAGTTGTCGTCGCGGTTCCCGAACACCATCGCCTGGACGTTGACCGCTGTTCCCAGGTCGTGGCTGATCTTCTCGCGTGTCCGATAGGCGACCGCCCGCGGCGTGTTCCACGAGGCGAACACCGCCTCGATCGCCCCGCGCAGCTGGTCGGCCGGATCCTGCGGAAAATCGGCCTTGGTACGACGCTTCACCAACGACTTGTAGGCGCCGCACAACTTGCGCAGTTCTGCCACCCCCAACTCGGCATCGTTCACGACACCGGCACGTTCCTTGGCCTTGTCGAGCAGCACGTCGAAGGACTCGGCGTCGATCCCGAGCACGATGCGTCCGTACATCGAGATGAACCGTCGATACGAGTCGTACGCGAAACGTTCCTGCCCCGTGACCTCGGCCAGGCCGACGACCGATGCATCGTTGAGCCCGAGATTCAGCACGGTGTCCATCATCCCCGGCATCGAGAACGCGGCTCCCGAACGCACGCTCACCAACTGCGGGTCGTCCGGGTCACCGATCCGCCGGCCCATGATCTTCTCGAGCTTTGCGACCTGCCGGGCGATCTCGGCGTCGAGGCCGTCGGGCCAACCGCCCGCAAGGTACGCACGGCACGCCTCGGTCGTGATCGTGAAGCCGGGCGGAACCGGCAACTTGAGCACCGACGTCATCTCCGCCAGGTTCGCCCCTTTGCCTCCGAGGAGCTTCTTGAGCTTCATCGGTGGGCGGCGATAGGTGTGGCCGAAAGCGTAGATGTAGGGCACGCATCTCTCCATGGGTCGGGAGTGGATGGATCGGATCGATGCCGACGGGGTCGCCGCGACACCGGTGGAGCCCGCCGGACAGTGCACGGATCCGGGATCACCGGAGGCGCGGTCCGAGCGGGCGTGGTGCGAACCGGAAGCGTAGTTGGTCGGGGCTCGGCCCACGACTGCACGCCGGCCCGATCGCCGGACCCGGTCCGATGTCGGCGAGCCGGCCGGCCCGCAGCCCCTACCATCGCTGCGATGACGGAAGCCACGATGCGAGGCTTTGCCGCGTCCGCGGACGCCGAACGCTTCACCGGTCGAGCGGTCGAGCTCGACGCCGCTCGGGACCTCCTCGACGAGTCGACGGCGTCGAGGGTGCTGTACCTGCACGGACCGGGCGGCATCGGCAAGTCCGCCGTGATCCGGGTCATCGAACGCCTCGCAGCGAACGTGGGCTTCGAGTCCGTTCGCCTGCACACGGCCGGCGGCTCACGGGCGTTCGCGTCCCGGGCCGCCGAGGCGAGCCACAGCCACGACTCGGCGTCGCTCGTGATCGTCGACGAGGCCGATCGGCTCGGCTCGGAGTTGACCACCTGGCGTGACCGACTCGTCGACCAGCTCGCGTCGACCGATCGGCTCGTCTTCGCCGGGCGGAACGCACCCGACCCGACGTGGCGCCTCGACGGCCTCGACGCGATCGTCACCGACATCGAGATGCAACCGCTGTCGCCCGAGGAATCCCTACGACTCCTCGCCGCCCTCGCGGTCGACACGAACCTGCAGGGAGACATCGCCGACTGGGCCCAAGGTTCGCCACTCGCCCTCACCGTCGCGGCGCTGTCACCCGGGGCGCCGCTCAACCGTCCGGTGATGGCCGCGCTCGAAGCCCGACTCACGACGTGGCTGACCGGTGCGAACAGTCTCGACATCGGATCCGATGTGCTCGATGTCGCGGCACTCGCCCCGGTCGTCGACGCCCGGATCATCGCCGCGGCCCTGCCCGCTCGACCGACCCGCGACGCGATGCCGCGGCTCCTCGCGTTGCCGGTCGTCGACCGGGTCGGCGACCGCGCCGTGCTCCACCGGGTCCTCGCCGAAGCCGTCCGACGCCGTCTGCAACACGAGGCACCCGAACGGTATCGCACGCTGAGCCGGAGGATCGTCGAGCATCTCGGCGCCCGTTCCCGACTCGGCGACATGACGGCGCTGATCGAACTGTCCCAGTTCGTCACCGACCCGGTTCTGCGACAGTCGATCGCGAACACGCCGTCGGCGACCCAGTTCACCGACGCACCCCACGACGGCGAACTCGGGGCATTTCTGCGCGAACAGGGCTTCGATGACAACGGTGACCTCGACGAGTTGACGTCGTGGGAGGACCACGGTGCTCAACACCGCCTCGTCGTCCGACGCCTGGATCGCTCGATCGTGATGTACGCGTCGTTCGCCCGTGCCGATCAGATCCCGACGCTCGGCCCGATCACCGAAAGCCTCGCAACCGAAGCAACACGTTCCGGTGCGGACCCTTCGCGCACCTTCGTCGGTGTCGTGTACTTCGCCGAGGCGACCTACGACGAACGGTCCGAAGCGGCACGACTCGGCTCGGGGGCCCTGATGCACCTCCACGGCGTCCCCGACATGCAGGCCGTCCTGATCCACTACCCCGAACCGGACCGTCGGCCGCTCGAATCGCTCTCGGCGATCGCGCAACCGCTGGAGAGTCCGGTGCCACGTGAGGTCGCGCTGAGCGACTTCCGACCATTCGGCGTGGTCGGGTTCGTCGAGAGCATCGTGCTGTCGGATCTCGGGTTCGCCCCCAGAGCGGCGGACCACGAAGCCCTGCTCATCCAGAATGCCGACCCCGAACGCGAAGCACGCCTACGAGCCCGTCTCGACGACGTCTTCGACGACTCGGACCGGGATCGACGTCTCCGACGTGTGATCGAACTCGTGCACTTCGAACCTCGTCGCCCACAGCAGGAATGCCTGGAGGTCCTCCACGTTTCTCGTCGCACCTGGTTTCGGCTGCTGCGCGAGGCACGAGAACGCGTCCTCGACACGTCCGGAGATTGAAGCGGCACCACGAACACCCGGCCCGCGCACACCTCGACGTCCGCTGCCGACATACTGGTGCCACGCGAAGCCGGGACCGACAAGGGGGACCCCGATGCAACCGACGGCCGAAGTCCAGGAATTCCTCGACCTGATCAACAGCCTCGACATGCCACCGCTCGACGAGCAGCCACTGGAGACCGCTCGGGCGGGCTACGCGCAGTTGTGCGTGCAACCAGGACCCGACGTCGCTTCCTGCGTGGACATCGACGTGACCGGTGGACCGCACGGGCCCTTCACGGTTCGCCACTACCGGGGCATCGACACCGACGACCGGCCGGGATGCCTGGTGTGGATCCACGGCGGCGGATTCGTGATCGGCGACCTGGAAACCGCCGACTCCACCTGCCGGGTCCTCGCGAACGCTGCGGGCATCTCGGTGATCAGCGTCGACTACCACCTCGCCCCCGAGCATCCGTACCCGGCTGCGATCGACGACGTGATGACCGCACTCGACTGGGTCGTGGCGAGCGGCGACGAACTCGGAATCGACGCGTCCCTTCTCGCCGTCGGAGGCGACTCTGCGGGTGGCAACCTCGCCGCGGTGGCATGCCAGCTCGCTCGTGCGGCGGGCCACCCCGACATCGCTTTCCAACTCCTCGTCTACCCGGCGGTCGATCTCGCCGGCGACCACGAATCGCGCCACACCAACGCCGAGGGATACCTGCTCACGAACGCGAACATGATCTGGTTCGGCCGCCAGTACCTCGCCGGGCGCGATCCGGCGACACCGAGGGTCTCACCGTTGCTCGCGGCCGACCTCACCCGGCTGCCTCCGGCGATGGTCGTCACCGCCGAGTTCGACCCGCTCCG
>JAFDWI010000182.1 GCA_018268545.1 Actinomycetota bacterium | reverse complement strand
GGCCGGCGCCCTGTGTGTGTCACGGCACGAGTTCCCCAAACGAAGCGAGCTGGTCGTCGCCGCGGCACACCTGATCGATCGCACCGTGACCGTGACCTGCACCGGTACGGGTGGGCGACTCGCGTGGGCCCGACAGGTCGATTCCCGATGCGCGTCGGGTCGAATCGATCCGGTCACGGTCGACCCGATGCAACTGTGGTGCAACGTCGGTGCGGTGAGCGAGCCCGACGAACCGAAAGAGCCTCAGAGGGTGTCGTTCGTCGGGCATGTCGACGATCGGTCCTTGGAGCACCTGTACGGAACGAACCGGTGTGTGGTCGCCCCCGCATTCGACGAGGACTACGGGCTCACCGCGATCGAAGCGATGCGATTCGGCCGCCCGGTGATCGTGTGTTCCGACGGCGGCGGATTGGCCGAACTCGTCGAGGACGGCGTGACCGGACTGGTCGTCGAACCGACACCGTCCGCGATCGCCGCGGCGATCGACCGCTTGCACGGTGACGACGCGCTCGCCGATGAACTCGGCGCGAATGCACGGGAGCGGGCCGCCGACTTCTCCTGGCGGCGGGCCGAACGCCAGCTGCTCGATGCGGTCACGGCCGTCCTCGATGCGCCACCGCGGGAGATCTGATCATGGCGGCAGTTGCTCAGTGGCTCCGTGCACGATCGAGTCGGGCCATCAGCGTGGGTCCGACCAGCTGGGACGCGGCGCGGTGCAACGCGGCAGGGTCGCGCCGGTCGTCGTCGCTTCGGATGTCCCAGAATCGCCAACGATCACCCGGCGTCACCAGGACCGGCGGCCCGAGCGCGGCCGTGAGCTTCGCGGACACCGCGGCGCCGTCGTCGTCGTAGCCGTCGGCGTCGACGAGGACACCGTCGAATCCGAGTCCGCGCAGCCCGTCGAGTGACGAGACCGGATCGTCGCTGTCGACCCGTTGTTGCCAGTCGGCGTCCGGTCGCCCTTTGGTCGCGCCGTAGCTGAACGACAGGTCCTTCGAGTACACATAGGGAAGCAACCCCTCGTAATCCTGCATCTCGGCGACCGGCGGATTCTCGGGAAAGGGAACGACCGGGAGTTGGAAGATCATGCCACCCGCACCGACCCGCTTCTGGATGGCCGCGGTGAACGGTTCCAGGACCTGTGCCTGGGCGTTGTCGGCCGCGTTCGTATACGACGAAGCATTGCCCGTGTCGGTGTCCCAGAGCCCGAAGGCCGTGACCGCCACGGTGACGAGGATCACGGGCACGGCCAGGGCAATCCTCGAGCGAGATCCGCCCGGCTCCGAATGGTCGCGTCGACGATCGATGCGTTCGGTGACCCGGTCGATGATCCGTTCGAGGCCCATCGCAACGGTGGCGAGCGCGCAGAACGCGATCAACACGACCACCCGATCCCACACTCGGATCTGTGAAAACCCGAGCCCCGACAAGATGAGCGCAAACCCCGACATCGTCCCGAACAGGGTGAGGACGAGCGTGATGATCCCGAGTTGTTCGAGCAGGCGCCGTCGGTCGTAGGGGTCGCCGTCAACCCATGGGGGAAACGGGTGGACGACCACGGCCCAGAGCAGCACGACGAATCCGATCGTGCCGAGGATCCCGATGGGTTGGCCCGGCTCACCCGGCGCAGGGGTCTGTACCTGCAGATCCTTGCTGAAGTTGCCCAGCGCTCGGATGTGGTGGCCCGGCACCGGCGACAGCATCTGGCCGATCTGCAGTCCGTAGCGCGTCTGTTCGCTCGGATACCGCCGTGCCGCGACGTGGTTCGGGCCGTGTGTTGCCTTGTAGGCGGCGTTGGGGAGGTACAGGACCCCGAAGGTGACGGCGATCGCCACCGCCGCCGCACCGGCGGCGCCGAGCCACCCGATGTCGCGATGGCGAAGTGCCGCGATGGCCGCCGAGACCACGAGCGCGACCAGCGTGAACGCCATCACCATGGTCTCGAACGCGCCGATGAACAGACACAACCCGACGGCGACCCAGACTCGACGCCATCGCAGGTTGGTGCGCAGGTTGCGGCGACCCCATACCGGTCCGGTCGGATCGACGAGGAACCGGTCTTTCCACGACAGCACCCAGATCGTCACCAGGATCGAAATCGGGGCCGACAGGTACGCCGACCGGTAGAGGTGGTCGATGCCTCGCTCGACGTGATACGGGAGCCACGTGTAGAGCACCGAGATCGCTGATGCGACCCAGAACCGGAAGCGCAGCTCGTTCAGGACCAGGAAGGTCACGAACGCAAGCGCCGCGAATCCACCGAGGAAATAGACGTTCATCGCAGCGAAGGGCCGGACCGAGAACAGCCCGAGGACGCGGAGCACGGCGAGCTGCAGCGACTCCCCGGCCTGGGGAAAATCGTACAACTGCTGGCCGAAGGGGGCGCCCAGGTGAGCGTTCGTGAAATACCAGCCGTGATCGGTGAGCGAGCGTTGCACGGCGGCGATGTAGAGGTGATCGCTGCTCGACCGGTTCAATGCGACGGTGAAGCTCTGATCCCAGATCCGATAGCGCCACAATGCGAGTGCTTCGGCGATCATCGCCGGTACGAGCGCCTGCACGACCGTGCGCAGCCACGGGAATCTCCGCTGGTGTCGAGGCCCCGGTTCCGGGGCGTCGGGATTGGTGGACAGCGGCTCGCGTCTCCGGGTCAGGAAATCGAATGCTTGCGCGATCGCGCGTGGACCACGACCACGGGATCCCCGAGCGTACTACCGCTTCCGGCGGGCTCTGGGCTCTGGGGACGAACAATCGAAGGTGGTCGCGGAGTGTGCCCGGATTGGTAGCCTCCCGCTCACGATGATCGCTTCGGTGCACGTTCGGTGAAGGTCGCGCTCGTCGCACCGACTCCGTCGAATGGAGCGTGGGGGGGTGCACAGCGTGCGGTTGCCGGGTTACAGCGGGCGATCGCGGTCGAACGCGACGCCGAGGTCGACCTGGCCACCCTCGCGGTCGACGAGTCGACGCTCCCGGGGCTGATCGACGCGTGCGACCGTTTCCATCGTCTGGACGTGTCTGCATACGACCGCGTCGTCTCCGTCAAGT
>JAFDWI010000181.1 GCA_018268545.1 Actinomycetota bacterium | reverse complement strand
GGCCGATCTGGCGGGCGCTCCGTGGCGGCGAGTGGGATGTGCTCGACATTCACGAGGAGCCTGCCGCGCTGGCGACGGCCGAGGTGTTGGTTCTTGCGTGGCTGGCCGGGGTGCGTCCGGCTGTTGCGCTCTACAGCGCGCAGAACATAGCCAAGCGTTATCCGCCGCCGTTTCGTTGGTTCGAGCGGGTGGCGTTGAGGCGGGCCGCGGCGGTGCACACCTGCAACGACGAGGTCGGGCCGATCTTGCGGGCGAAGGGCTTTCGGGGGCGTGTCGAGAATCTCGGTCTGGGTGTCGACGTCGCGCATTTCGCGCCCGAGGCCGTGCGCGACGCTGGCGGGGTTGCTGCGGGTGCCCCGGCCGAGCGGTCGACGCCGAATCCGGCACCGGAATCGGTACGGGAGACGGTGGCGGCGGGTGCGTTCCAGGTGGGCTACGTCGGTCGGCTCGAGGCGCGCAAGGGCATCTTCGTGCTGTTGGACGCGGTCGCCGGGCTTTCCGATGTGGAGGTGACTTTCGTGGGTGCCGGGCGCGATGCCGATCGTCTTGCGGGCGAGGTCGCAGGCCGTCGGCTCGGTGGTAGGGCGACGGTCGACGGGTTCGTCGCGTTCGACGATCTGCCCGGGTGCTACCGGCGTTTCGATGTGGTGGTGGTGCCGTCGTTGGATCGGCCCAATTGGATCGAGCAGTTCGGTCGGGTGGTGGTCGAGGCGATGGCGACGGGTGTTCCGGTGGTCGCGTCCGACTCGGGGTCGTTGCCGGAGGTTGTCGCCGATGCGGGGCTCGTCGTTCCTCAGGGCGATGCCGGTGCGTTGGCCGCGGCGCTCGAGCGTCTGCGCGACGATGCTGCGTTGCGGGTCGATCTGGCCGTTCGGGGTCGTCGTCGTGCGGAGCATTTTTCGTGGTCGTCGATCGCGGCGCGCCAGGCGGATCTCTATCGTGCGATCAGTTGGCAGAGCGATAGAGTGGTGGGCTCCGAGGGAGAGGGAGCGGATGAAGATGTACCACACGGTGATGCACCGACGAGTTGAAGCGTCCGACGATCCTGCACGCGCGCTTGCCCAAGCGGCGGATGGTCCGCGTGCGGTGCCCCGGCACAGCCTGCCCTCCAAGCCCGAGCCGTTCCAGCCGCGGCGCCTGACGCGTTTACGCCACGGAAGACGCACGTTGGTGGTGAATGGGCGGTTTCGTCAGAGGGCGGTGACAGGGGTCGAGCGGTACGCAACCGAACTGGTGGCGCGTCTACCAGAAGGGGTGCCACTGCTCGGTCCGGACAAGCGACTGGCGCACCCTCCGCTTGGCCACGTCTGGGAGCAGACGGGTTTACCGTTGGAGGTCGGCCGAGACCAGGTGCTGTGGAGCCCGTGCAACACGGGCCCCGCCCGCATGCGCAACCACGTGGTGACCATCCACGATCTGTCACCGATCGAACACCCCGAATGGTTTGCGTCCAACTATGGGCATTGGATGCGATCACTGACCCGTTCGCTGGTGAAGCATTCCGAGCACATCTTGGTGCCTTCACAGTTCACCCGGCAGCGGCTGATCGAGGTGTGTGGCGTACGCGACGACAAGATCACGGTGGTCCCCAACGGGGTGAATCCGTCGTTCCGGGATGGCCGTTCGGGTTTGACCGAGGAACAACGTGTGAGATTGGGCGTGCCCGAAGGGCGCTACGTGCTGGTGTTGGCAACAGTCGAGCCACGTAAGAACCTGGAACGCGTGATCGAAGCCTTCGAGTTGGTGCAGCGTGACCACCCCGACTTGAGCCTGGTGCTGGCCGGTTCCAAGGGTCGTGCCTCGGTGTTCGCCCACGGTGACGAGGCCGAAAGGCTGGCTGGTTGCGAGCCGGTCCGGCTCGGGTATGTGGCGGACGAGCTGATCCCGCGGTTGTACGCCTCGGCCAGCGCGTTCGTCTATGCGCCGCTGTACGAAGGTTTCGGGATTCCACCCCTCGAGGCCGCCGCAGCCGGTGCGCCTTCGGTGCTCTCGGACATTCCGCCGCTCCGCGAACTGGGGCTCACCGCGGCGTGGGTCGACCCCACCGACGTGGATTCCGTAGCCGCGGGCATCGCCTGCCAGCTCAACCAGCCGGAGCATGACGAGCATTCAGCAGACACCGTGATCAAGGCCTTCTCGTGGGACGCCTCTGCACAACTTCTCGTTGAGACGCTTGTGGGCCTGGGGATCGGCATTGACTGACTCGGCCAGGCCTGCTGTGGGTATCTCCCCGTGGTCCGGACGGGGTTCACCCGGCTTTCTCGGCTTCGGTGGCGAGTCGATGGCGTTGGGTTGTGCGGTCGTCGCCGCCGACGCGGGTGGCCCGGCCGAGATCATCACCGACGGGGTCGATGGGGTGTTGGTCGAACCGTCGAATGTGGGGGCGTTGGCCGAGGCGTTGACGCGTCTTTCCGGTTCGCCTGCCGAGCGCCGCGCACTCGGCGAGGCGGCCCGGGTACGTGCCGGGGATTTCGTGGGTGCGAAGATCGCCCCGCAGGTCCAGACGGTGTACACGCGCGTCGCGCGGCGCCGCACGCCCTGATGTCGGGGTGCGCGGTGCCGGAGCGGGGGGCCAGTGCGGGTCGGAGTGGTTGCTGGTATGGTCGGGTTCGGACGGGAGGCTGTCGTGGATCTTGACGTCGTGGTCGTCACACACAATTCGGCGGGGTTGTTGCCCGGGGCGCTCGACGCGTTGCCCGATGATGTGTCCGTGTTCGTAGTCGACAACGCGTCCGCGGACGCGTCGGCCGACGTTGCCGAGGCTCGGGGTGCGACGGTGGTCCGCTCGGCGGTGAACGCGGGGTTCGGTGCGGGTTGCAACCGGGGCGCGGCGCTCGGCCACGCCAAGACAATCCTGTTCCTCAACCCCGACGCGGTGATCGAACCTGCGTCGCTCGGCCGTCTGGTTGCCGCGTTCGATGACGACCCGGTTCTGGGTGTGGCGTCG
>JAFDWI010000180.1 GCA_018268545.1 Actinomycetota bacterium | reverse complement strand
TCGTCGGTGATCCGCCACGCGATGCGCAGGTGTTCGTCCCAGGCACGCGGACCGTCGATCCGAACCCCCATCGCGTCGAAGAGCTGTTCGACGGTGAGCGCACCGGCCACGTCCGCCGACGCACGTGTGGGGGTGCCGAATATGCCGTCGCGCAGTTCGGTTGCCCCCGCGAGGTACGCGTTTCGCCAGGTTGCGTTCTCCGCCCCGAACGCGAGTTGTTCGAACGCATCCGCGAGCAGTGCTCTGGCATCGGCGTCGTCCGGGTCGGCGAACACCAGGTGCTTTCCGAGTTCTGCCGACCAGCGGTAGTCACCTTCGTCGAAGGCGTCCCGAGCACCTCGAAGAGCCCGGTCGCGGCCACCCATCAACTCGATGTAGCGGGGCGCGACCGTCTCGGGCGGATGGGGCCACAGGTTCGCCGGGTTCGCGTCGTAGAACCCCATGTAGCGCTGGTAGATCGCGCGTACGTTGTGGCTGATCGACCCGTAGTAGCCGTGGGTGTGCCACTGTGCGGCGAGCGCGGGTGGGATCTCGAGGCGTTCGGCGATCTCGGGCCCGGTGAGACCCGTGTTGAGCAGACGGATCGTCTGGTCGTGCAGATACAGGTACATGTCTCGTTGCGAGGCGAGGAACTCCACCGCACGCTCGCGGCCCCACGTGGGCCAGTGGTGTGACGCGAACACGCAGTCGAGCCGTTCACCGAACAGCCCGATCGTCTCGGTCAGGTAGCCGGCCCAGGCGTGAGCGTCGCGCACGAGCGCGCCGCGCAGGGTGAGGATGTTGTGCAGCACGTGCGAGGTGTTCTCCGCCGTGCACAGCGCACCGTGGTCGGGGAAGTAGAAGTTCATCTCCGCGGGTGCCTCGGCCCCGGGTGTGACCTGGAACTCGATCGTGACCCCGTCGACGTTCATCGTCTGCCCGGTGTGGGTGACGGTGTGGGTCGGAGCGATCAACGACACGGTCCCCATCGACGTCGTCTGGCCCAGACCCGAACCGATCTGGCCTGCCGGACCGCGCTCGAGTGCCGCGCCGTACATGTAGCCGGCGCGGCGGCTCATCGCCGGTCCGACGAAGACGTTCTCGGCGACGGCATGGTGGAGGAATCCGTCCGGTGCGATGACGGCCACCTCACCGGCATCGACGTCGCGTTGGTCGACGATGCCCTTCACGCCACCGAAATGGTCGACGTGCGAGTGCGTGTAGATCACGGCTTTCACCGGCCGGTCGCCACGGTGCTGCGCGTACAGCGCGAACGCCGCGGCGGCGGTCTCGGTCGAGATCAACGGGTCGATCACGATCACGCCGCCGTCGGTTTCGACGACGCTCATCACCGACAGATCGAAGCCACGAAGCTGGTAGATGCCCGGGGTGACCTCGAACAGGCCGTCCTCGATCAGGAGGCGCCCCTGCCTCCACAGCGAAGGATGCGCGGTGGGTGGGGCGTCGGCAGGCTCGACCTCGCGCAGAAAGTCGTAGGCGTCGAGATCCCAGACGACCTGCCCGTCGGCAGCGGTGATCACTCGGTCGGTCGCGCGGCCGACGAACCCGCGGGTGACGTCGTCGAAGTCGTCGCGGTCGCTCCACGGCATCGCGGCAGCCGACTCGGCGATGCGCGCGGCGGTGATCTCGGTTGCTTCGCGGGGTGTCATCGTCGGCTCCGGTTCGTGGGGTCGCTCGGGTGTACGGGTTCAGATCATACGGCCTTCGGCGGCCCAGTACTCGTCGCGCAACAGCCGCTTGTAGAGCTTGCCGGTCGGGTGGCGGGGCAGTTCCTCGCGGAAGTCGACGCTGCGGGGGCATTTGACGTGGGCGAGGTTCGCGCGGCAGTACGCGATCAGCTCGGCTGCGAGCTCCGGTCCGGCTTCGACGTCGTCGGCGGGTTGGACGACCGCCTTGACCGCCTCGCCGAAGTCGTCGTCGGGAACGCCGAACACGGCGACATCGGCGACGGCAGGGTGCATCGCCAAGAGGTTCTCGGCCTCCTGGGGGTACACGTTCACGCCGCCGGTGATGATCATGTACGCCTTGCGGTCGGTGAGGTAGAGGAACCCGTCTTCGTCGACGCGGCCGATGTCGCCGAGGGTGCTCCAACCCTGCTCGGTGCGTGACGCCGCGGTCTTCTCCGGATCGTTGTGGTACTCGAAGGGGTTGGCCGACTCGAAGTAGATCGTGCCCGACTCGCCGGTGGGCACCTCGATGCCGTCGGGACCGACGATGTGCATCGGGCCGAGGATCGACTGGCCGACCGTGCCGGGGTGGGCGAGCCAACCCTCGGAGTTGCAGTACACGAACCCGTTGCCCTCGGTGCCCGCGTAGTACTCGTGGATGACGGGGCCGAACCAGTCGATCATCTGCCGCTTGGCCTCGACGGGGCAGGGCGCGGCGGCATGGACGATCATCTGCACGCTCGACACGTCGTGACGCGTCCGGGTGGCCTCGGGCAGCTTCAACATCCGGATGAACATCGTCGGGACCATCTGGGTGTGGGTGATCCGGTGTGACTCGATGAGGCCGAGCGCGGTCTCGGCGTCGAAGTGGCGCATCATGACCAGCAGCCCGCCGGTCTGTTGCACCGACATCGAGAAACGCAGGGGCGCCGCGTGGTACATCGGTGCCGGCGACAGGTACCGCGTGTCCTCGTCGAAGCCGAGGAGCATCTGGGCGAGCATGGTGACCGAGGTCGGCGTGTCCAGGGGCGCGTCGGCGATCCGGATCGACACGCCCTTTGGTCGGCCTGTCGTGCCCGACGAGTACAGCATGTCGACACCGGCGACGGGGTCGACGAGCGGTTCTGTCGACGCGGCGGCGAGCGCGTC
This sequence comes from Actinomycetota bacterium, assembly GCA_018268545.1. Taxonomy (GTDB): domain Bacteria; phylum Actinomycetota; class Acidimicrobiia; order Acidimicrobiales; family Iamiaceae; genus JAFDWI01. The sequence continues at coordinate 123 of JAFDWI010000180.1, read as the reverse complement.
CTCGTAGCTGCGGTGGTGCTCGTCGGAGGCCCCGACGAGAAAGCGTGCTTCGACGTCCGGCGTCGCTTCGACGATCCCCGCTGCGGTTGCTGCGGTCGCTGCGGTGCCGATGAACACCCGGGC
>JAFDWI010000017.1 GCA_018268545.1 Actinomycetota bacterium | reverse complement strand
GCGTAGTCTTCGCCGGTCGACCGACAAGGAGAACACGATGGTCACGCCACGTTTCGAAGGCGTCATCGGAGACGACTGGCGCACGTCCACGCCTTGGTGGCCACCCGAACCGTCGCCTCCCGAGGGTGCGCCGAACGTGGTGATGATCGTGCTGGACGACGTCGGGTATGCACAGCTCGGCTGTTACGGGTCGAATATCGCCACACCAACGATCGACGCGCTTGCGCAACGTGGCGTTCGCCTCGCGAACTTCCACACCACCGCGCTGTGCTCCCCCACCCGTTCGTGTCTGCTCACGGGGCGCAACCATCATCGCAACGGCCTCGGTCGGGTCGCCGATCTCGCCGTCGGCTACCCCGGTTACAACGCCGAAACCCCGATCGAGAACGGCTATCTGTCGGAGATCCTGCGGGCGAACGGCTACGCCACCTACGCGGTGGGCAAGTGGCATCTCACCCCGGACGATCAGGCCAACATGGCCGCGTCTCGGCGTTCGTGGCCCCTCGGGCGTGGCTTCGACCGTTGGTACGGGTTCCACGGTGGCGAAACCCACCAGTTCGTGCCGGCGTTGTTCTGCGACAACCACGCGATCGCGCCACCACGCACGATCGACGAGGGGTATCACCTCACCGAGGACCTCGCCGACCAGGCGATCCGTTTCATCGCCGATCTGCGTGCGGTCGACAACGACAAACGGTTCTTCCTCTACTTCGCGACCGGTGCCTGCCATGCGCCGCATCATGCGCCGACCGAGTGGATCGAACGGGAGAAGGGCCGTTTCGACGACGGTTGGGACGCGTGGCGTGATGCGGCGTTCGCCCGCCAACGTGCGCTCGGGCTGATGCCCGGCCACGCCGAACTCGCTCCCCGACCGGCGTGGGTTCCGTCGTGGGATTCACTCGGTGACGATGCCCGCCGGGTCGCGGCGCGCTTCATGGAGTGCTTCGCCGCGTTCCTCTCCCACACCGACGCGCAAGTAGCCCGGGTGCTGGATTTCCTGGAACGGACCGGCGATCTGGACGACACGTTGGTCGTGGTCGTGTCCGACAACGGCGCCTCGGGGGAAGGCGGCCCCGACGGTTCGCTCAACGACGCCCGCCCGTTCAACTTCGACTTCACCTCGCCCGCCGAATTGACCGCACGCATCGGGGAGATCGGCACCCCGTCGACCCACAACAACTACCCGTGGGGTTGGACGATGGCGGGCAACACGCCCTTCAAACGTTGGAAGCGCGAGGTGCACGAGGGTGGGGTCGCCGACCCGTGCATCTTCGCCTGGCCCGGGCACATCGACGCGTCCGGTGCGGTTCGCCACCAGTACGCGCATGCGATCGACGTGCCGGCCACGATCCTCGATCTCGTCGGGATCGAGGCACCGGCCGAGATCGATCACGTTCCCCAGTCGCGCATCGACGGCGCGAGTTTCGCGGCGGTTCTCGCTCCCGACGGGGCGGGTGCACCCCCGCCGCGCACCACGCAGTACTACGAGATGCTGGGCAGCCGGGCGATCTACCACGACGGGTGGAAGGCGGTGACCTTCAAGCCGATGGGCCCGTTGTACAACGACGGGCTCGACGCGAACGCGCCATTCGAGGAGGACCGTTGGGAGCTCTACCACGTCGACGCGGACCCGACCGAGCTGCACGACGTCGCCGACGACCATCCCGACAAGGTCGCCGAGTTGGTGGACCGATGGTGGGCCGAGGCGCGTGCCAATCAGGTGCTGCCGCTCGACAACCGGGTGCTGCACACGATCGCGTACCCCAAACCCGATGTTCGCCGCGACCGTCGGCACGCCACGTTCTGGCCCGATTCCTCACCGGTGCCCGAGCCGGTCGCCCCGAACGTGAAGAACCGCTTCCACGAGATCACGGCGTATGTGACGATCCCCGACGGCCGGCGCGGCCCCGACGACTCGGCCAACCCAGCGCCGGCCGAAGGCGTGTTGCTGGCGCAAGGCTCGGTGTTGGGAGGGTTTTCGTTGCAGTTGTTCGAGGGCCGGCTGCGTTACGTGTTCAACCTGTACGGCCGTCACCTCGACGTGGTGGTCTCCCCCGAGGCGGTTCCGCCCGGTGTGCACCGGCTCGCCATGCGCTACGAGCCGCGTGTCGAAGGCGGTGGCACGGTCGAGTTGCGCATCGACGACGCGGTCGTCGCGACCGGCACGATCGCGAAGTTCACGGCGACGGCGTTCAGCCACACCGGCATCGGGTTGACGTGTGGCTACGAATCGGGCCCCGCGGTCGGTGAGGGTTACGTCGCACCGTTCCGGTGCACCGTGGCACTCGACCGGGTCACCCTGGCCGTCGGCGATCCGGTCGCCGAGGACCCTGCGGTCGTGCTCGACCGGATCATGTCCGAGCAGTAGCAACACCCAATTGAGAGGATGCGCCGACAGGCGAATCCGACCAATGAGCACAGCGGCTTTTCTCCAAGCGGAGCTTGGAGATTATCAATCGTGAGCCGAGCCAGATGTGATCTATCCGTGCAGCCTGTGAAGTGATACAACGTTTAACATGACAGTAATCGGGTTGCGGGAACTGCGCCAGCACGCGTCCCACTGGGTCGAGCGGGCCGCAGCAGGCGAGACGATCGACATCACCGATCGGGGGCGCCCGGTCGCACAACTGGTCGCGCAACCGTCGGGTTCGATGTACGAGCGACTTCTCGATTCGGGCGACATCGCACCCGCCGCGTCGACCGAACGCCTCGGAGACGTCGAGCCCCTTGGCGCCTGGGATGGACCGACGCCGTCCAAGGTGCTCGAGGACCTTCGCGACTCGGACCATCGTTGACTCGCCTCTACGTCGACACGTCCGCACTCGTCAAATTGGTGCGCGTCGAAGCCCAGACATCGGCCCTACGGACCTACTTGCGCGAGCTGGACGAAGTGGGTTTCGTTTCCTCGGAACTGACGGTCACCGAATTGCGTCGCGTC
>JAFDWI010000179.1 GCA_018268545.1 Actinomycetota bacterium | reverse complement strand
GACGTGTACCCCAGCGGTTTCCTTCCCGAGGTCGTCGGGTCGGTCCGTGACGCGTCGATCGTCGACATCTACCGGAACGCGCCGCTCATGCGGGCGTTACGGAACCCCGACGCACTGGGCGGCAAGTGCGGTGTCTGTGAATTCCGCGAGGTGTGCGGTGGTTCGCGCTCCCGGGCTTACGCAGCCACCGGCGACGCGCTCGGGGAAGACCCGAGCTGCACCTACCAGCCGACCGGGGATCTCGTCGCCGCCCGCTGAATCCCCGCGACGAAACTGCCGACCGGCAGCACGGTCGGTACGGTGACCGGATGGTCCGAGCGAGCCCGCGTCGATGGTGGGCGCTCACGGTCCTGATGCTGCCGGTGTTGTTGATCTCGGTGGACGCCACCGTGCTCGGATTCGCCGTGCCCGCGCTGTCCGAAGCGATCGAACCGTCGAGTGCACAATTGCTGTGGATCGTCGACGTGTACTCGTTCGTGCTCGCGGGTCTGTTGGTCACGATGGGTGTGCTCGGCGACCGGATCGGCCGACGACGCCTGCTGCTGGCCGGTGCGATCGGGTTCAGTGCTGCATCGCTGCTCGCCGCATGGTCGACGAGCGCGGCGATGCTGATCGAAGCCCGGGCACTGCTGGGTGTCGCCGGCGCGACGCTCATGCCGTCGACGCTGTCGCTGATCCGCAACATCTTCACCGACGACACCGAGCGTCTGCGCGCGATCGCGATCTGGGCGACCGCGTTCGCCGTCGGGGGAACCGTGGGACCGATCCTGGGCGGCGCGCTCCTCGCGCATTTCTGGTGGGGTTCGATCTTCGTCGTGAACGTGCCGGTGACCCTTGCGTTCGTGGTGCTCGCCCCCCGGCTCATCGCGGAGTCGCGCGACCCGAACCCGGGGTCGTTCGACCTCGTCGGTGCCGTGTTGTCGATGCTGGCGATGTTCGCCACCATCTATGCCGTCAAATCGTTCGCGGCGCGCAACGCCGACGCCACGGTGTGGGTCTGTCTCGCAATCGGGGTCGCGGCGGGCATCGGGTTCGTCCGGTGCCAGAGGAGATCCACGTACCCGATGATCGACGTCGGGCTGTTCCGACTCCCGAAGTTCCGGATGGCGGTCTCGGGCAACCTGCTCGCGTGTTTCGGACTCGCGGGTTCGATGTTCATCATCACCCAGTACCTGCAACTGGTTCTCGGCATGTCGGCACTGGCCGCAGGCGTGGCTCTGGTTCCGGCATCGGTCGTCGCGGTGGCCGCCATGCTGGCGTCGCCCGCCGCTGCCCGACGGTTCGGTCCCTTCACCGTCATCACGTTCGGGCTCGGTGTGTCGGCCATCGGCTTCGCGCTCCTGACGCAACTCGGGTTGTACGGATCGCTCGTGACGGCGGTCGTCGGGATCTCGGTGTTGAACGGGGGTCTGAGCGCGGCGATGACCGTCGCTGTCGACGGCATCATCGCCGCGGTGCCTCCCGAACGCGCCGGGTCGGGCGCTGCGGTCTCGGAAACCGCGAACGAACTGGGGATCGCGCTCGGGACGGCCGTGTTGGGGAGCATCATGATGGCCGTCTACCGACCACGGATCGACGCGATCCCCGCACCCGCATCGACCCTCGACGCCGCACGTGAGTCACTCGGTGCGGCGATGATCGCATCGAAGGGGCTCCCGGATCACGTGGCGCGTGCGGTCACCGACGGCGCCCAGGCCGCCTTCGTCGACGGCACCCACATCACCGTCGGGATCGCGGCGGTCGCGCTCGGGATCGCGACCGCGTGGGCGTCGACGCACATCCGTGACCGCGAGAGCGACCCGGGCACGTAGCCTGGGTCACTCGGAGACCACCGGAGGCATCCACCATGACCGGCCAAGACGTGATCATCGCCGTTCTCGCGATCGTCGTCGGTGCGATGTTCTGTTTCCGCGGCGCGATCGCGATGCGCATGGTGATCACCCTCTGGGGCGCGTTCACCGGTTTCATGATCGGCGCGAGCGTGGCTGCGGGCTCCCAAGGGGATCGGTTCCTGCACACCGCGGTCGGCTGGATCGCCGGGTGGATCTGCGGGCTCGTGCTGGGCGCACTCGCGTACCTGTTCTACGAGGCCGCCGTGGTGATGGCGATGGCCGCGATCGGTTTTTCGTTGGGAACGACGATCATGGTGGCGTTCGGTGTCCACTGGTCGTGGCTGGTCATCGGGGTCGGCGTCGCCGCAGGACTCCTGCTCGCGATCATCGCCGTGGCCTCGGACCTGCCGTTGGTCATCCTGGCGGTACTCAGCGCGTTCGGCGGGGCGAGCGTGATCGTCGCCGGCATCATGGTGCTCACCGGGACGATCCGATCCGGTCACTTCACCGTCGAGAAGGTCACCCGTCACCTCGAGCAGGTGTGGTGGTGGGATGCGCTGTACCTGGGACTCGCGATCGCCGGGATGATCGTGCAGTTCCGTTTCATCGACTCGTTCCGTCGATCGACCCGCGAACATTGGCACGCCGCGCAACGAGCCTGACACGCGCTCAGGCAGGTGGCGCGTTCAAGCCCGACGTGTTCGCCGACATGACCTTGGTCAGCGTCGTCGCATCGAGGTGGGCGACATCGTCCAGGTAGTCGAGCGGGCGCGGCATCCCTTCGATGTGCGGCCAGTCGGACCCGAAGATCACCCGGTCGGAACCCATCAGCTCGAGTACCTCGTCGATGTCGTCCTCCCAGAACGGGTTGATCCAGATGTGCTCACGGAACGTCTCGACCGGATCGGCAGAGAACCATCCCTGCATCTTCGTGCCGAGCGCGTCGAGCCGGTGGAACAGGCCACGCAGAAACCCCGAACCGTTCTCGACCGATGCGATCCGCAGACGCGGGTGGCGGACGAACAGGTTGTCGGCGATGAGCGACGCCAGAAAATCCTCGATGGGACGCTCGGTCTGCAACAGCTTGATCGGCCGAGGAATCCCGCCGGAGAAGTTCGTGGTGAAACCGTCGTCGGCGTAGCCGTTCGCGGAGTAGCCGCTGTCGCCGGCGTGCACGACGACGGTGATGCCGGCTTCCTCGATCAACGACCAGAACCGGTCGAACTCGGGTGCAGTCGGCGGGCGACGGCCGGCCGCGGTGGTCGGCGCAGCGGGGCGCATCACGATCACCCGCGCACCCGACTCGACGGCCCAGGTCGCCTCGCGTTCGGCCCATCGGGGATCGGCGAGCGTCAGGTACGGGGCTGCGAAGATCCGATCCGCGTACGCGAAGCCCCAGTCCTCCGCGACCCAACGGTTGAACGCTTCGAAGAGCACACACACCGCCTCGGGGTCGTCGCGGAGCGGATCCTCGTAGATCATCCCGAGCGTCGGGAACAGCCATGCCCGATCGACGCCTTGCGCGTCCATCTCGTCGATCCGGGCGTCACGGTCGCGGTACGCCGCACGGATCGGTGTACGCGCCCGGAGCAGCTCGATCGGGTCGTCACCGTTCGGGTTGCCGCGGAAGTAGTCGCGCAGCACCCCCGGCTCGGCGACCGGGTCGAACGTGGGATTCACCACCGCTCGCGACACGCGCCCCGCGACGACGTGATACCGGCGCCCGTCGATCTCGGCCCACTGGATCGTCCGAGGCCCCCACGCCGGGTCGAGGTGGCGGGTGAACGCGTCGAGCGCCTCGTAGTAGTGGTTGTCACAGTCGAACACCGGCGCATCGAACACGGTCATGGACCAATCATGGTCCGCGGTGGCAGGATCTCGTCCCATGAGCGGGCACACCGAAGTCGTCGGACGGGTCGCCGAGTTGTGGCGGTTCCCGGTCAAGTCGTTCCAGGGCGAGCCGATGCACGCATTGGAGGTCGCCCCGACCGGGGTCGTCGGCGACCGTCGGTACGCACTTCGTGAGGTTGCAACCGGCAAGATCCTCTCGGCGAAGCGCCACGGTGGCCTCCTCGAGGCATTCGCCGCGACCACCGACGACGGCGTGGTCATGACGCTCCCCGACGGCACGCGCCACCGCCCCGGCGACGACGACATCGACGAGGTGTTGAGTGATTGGCTCGGCTTTCCGGTCGAGTTGGCGACCGCGGCCGTGGACGCGTCGAACGGGGTGTACGAGTTCGCGTTCGACATCGACGACGCACCCGACGCCGAATGGTTCGACATCGACATCCCCCTCGGGAGCTTCGTCGACCTCGCCGGGGCGCACCTGTTGACGTCGGCGAGTCTCGCCGAGATCGGCGCGCACCACCCCGACGGCGACTGGGACATCCGGCGTTTTCGACCGACCGCGCTCATCGACACGCTCGACGCGACGGGCTACGTCGAGGACGCCTGGGTCTCGAGGACGATCACCATGGGGTCGGTGTCGGTGCACGTCGACACGCCGACGATCCGCTGCGTGATGCCGAGCCGGGTCCAACCGGCGCTCGGAACCCTCCCGGCGCTCCCGCGTGACAAGACGACCTCGCAGACGATCGGCGCGGTGCACGGATCGAACCTCGGGGTCTACACGTCGATCGTCGCGGCGGGCCGCGTCGCGGTCGGCGACGAGGTCGTACTCGGCGGCCCCTGATCAGGCAGCGGTGCCGAACAGCTCGACGAAATGTTCGGCCGACATCGGGCGTCCGAGCAGGAACCCCTGGGCGGCATGACAACCCAATCGGACGAGCGCGTCGCGTTGCACCTCGGTCTCGACGCCCTCGGCGGTCACGGTCAACCCCAACGCCGCGGCGAGATCCAACGTCGCGACGACGATCGCCGAGTCCGTATGGCTCTCGGGGAGTTCGGTCACGAAACTCCGGTCGATCTTGAGCGCGGTGAGCGGCAGCGACCGCAACTGCAGGTATGACGAATAGCCGGTGCCGAAGTCGTCGATCGCCAACCCCACGCCGAGCTCGCGAAGCTGTGAGAAGCGTTCGGCGGCCATGAGCGGATCGGTGAGCAGCATCGACTCGGTCAACTCCAGACACAGCGATTCCGCCGGATAGCCCGTGTCGGCCAGCACGTCGGCGACCTGATCGACGAAGTCCGCCTGACGGAGCTGGCGCGACGACACGTTGACCCGGAGAAGGAACGGTTCCGGGTTCGCGCGGCCACACCAGGTCGCTGCGGTCCGACACGCACGGTGCAGCACCTGGCGCCCGAGCATCGAGATGTAGTTTCCGCCTTCGACGAGCGGGACGAACTCGGACGCGGTGAGCAGCCCGCGGCGCGGATGCATCCATCGAGCGAGCGCCTCCGCTCCGAGGAGCTTGCCGGTCGCCAGGTCGTACTCGGGCTGGTAGTGCACGAGGATGCGGTCGGCATCGATCGCATCGTGGAGTTCGCTCTCCAGGCGCAGTCGAGCAGAACGGTCCCGGTGTGCATCGGGGTCGGCGAGCGCAACCCCGTCACCGCCCTCGGACTTGACGTGGTACATCGCAACGTCCGCTTTGCCCATCAGTTCGCCGACCTCGCAATCTGGGTCGGACGTGAACGCGACCCCCGCACTCGCGGTCAGCGCGACCGCGGCACCGGGAAGTTCGAAGGGAACATCGAGCGAGCGGAGCAACGTCTCGATGTTCCGTACCGCTTCGTCGGGTCCGGCCACCCCGGCCAGCAGGATCAGGATCTCGTCACCACCGAGCCGTGCGAGCGTCGTTCCCGGCGTGGTCCTGGAACGGAAGCGCTGCGCGATCTCGAGGAGTACACGGTCGCCGACGCCGTGCCCGTAGGCGTCGTTGACCGTCTTGAACCTGTCGAGGTCGACGATCGCCAAGGCCACCCCGTCGAGTTGGCCCTCGGAGAGATCATCGAGGGCACATTCCAGTTCGACGTCGAACGCCCACCGGTTCGACATCCCGGTCACCCGGTCGGTGAGCGCCTGGGTCGCGAGGCGCTGTTCGATCTCGTTGCGGAGGAACGCCTCGGCGAGGATCGCGCTCGCCGAGCGGGTCGCCGACAGGTGGGTGGCACCGAACTCCTGGTTGAGCGTCGACTCGACCATGATGATCCCGACGAACTCGTCGCCGCCGATCATCGGACAGATCAGACAGTTGGTCGTCTCCGCCGCCAGGAACATGGTCCGTTCGCGCTCGAACTCGGGTCCGTGATGCCACGGCTCGGACAGCAACGTGTCCTTGCCTTCCGATGCGCGTCGCAAGCTCGCGAAGTCCGAGATCCGGATGCGCGGGTCGAGCTCGACCCGGGGGGCACCGATACGCGCTTCCCAGGCTGCCCGGCGAACGATCCGATCGCCTTTGGCGCGCCACACCGACACGCGGGTGACGTCCTCGAGGGACCCCAGCTCGGAGACGACGGTTTCGATCCCACGGTCGAAGTCGTCGGTCGGAAGGTTCAGGAACACCGTCGACATCCGGATGATCCGGTCGTCGTTCAGGGCTCGCGCACGGAGCTCGCGTTCGGCGAACTCGACGGACGACTCGGGTCGCAGGGTCACGATGAGCGAACCGATCTCGCCGAAGTCCTGACCGAGCACGGCGTCGTAGCGGACTTCGGTCCAGGATCCGTCCGCTGCCTTCACGCGCACCGGCTCACCACGTGGCGTTCCGGTGCGACCTTCCCATCGGGCGATGGCCTGGACGGCGTCGTCGATCTGGTCAGGGTGCACGATCTCGACGATGTTGCGCCCCACGAACAACTCCGGGGCGTAGCCGAGCAGCGTGCGAAACGCGTCGTTGACGAATCGAACCGTGCCGAACTCGTCGCAGCAGATCACCGGTTCGTCGACATGGGCGAGCACCGCTCGCAGACCACTCGACGTCACCAGTGGGTTGCGGTCATCGGGGTCCGGACCCCGGTTTCCTCCATGCACGGACACGCCAGCGATCGTAGAGCCCGAAAGGCCGTCCGTGGCGGGAAAATTCATTCTTCGCGATCCAGGTCACGGATCATGTCGCCACCGACCCGCGCCGACCGGTAGACGGCGTCGACGAGTCGGTGCGCGGGCAGTGCATCGGCGAGATCCGGTGACGCCGCACGGCGTTGTGCAACTGCCGTCAGAAAGGCGCGCGCCGGGTTTCCGCGG
>JAFDWI010000178.1 GCA_018268545.1 Actinomycetota bacterium | reverse complement strand
TTGACCTTGACCGCGGAGACCATCGGCGGAACCTGCAATATCGGCCCACAGAAGTTCTCGGCCGCCACCCGACGCACCGCGTCGATCGTGACCGACGACATGTCATGGGTCGCGATCACCTCGCCGGAAGCATCGAGCGTCGTGGTCTCGACCCCGAGCACGAACGTGCCCTCGTAGCGCTTCCCGAGTCCCGACACGAACCGGAGGAGCCGGGTCGCCCGCCCCACCCCCAGGACCAGCACACCGGTCACATCGGGATCCAGCGTGCCGGCGTGACCGACACGTCGCGTCCCCAACAACCCACGTGCCTTGGCGACGACGTCGTGCGACGTCCACCCCGCGGGTTTGTCGACGATCGCCAGCCCGTCGGGTCCTTCGTCGTCGCGGCGGGATCGGCTCATCGATCGTCGTCCGGCGCAGGTTCATCAGCGGGGCCGACCACGTCACGGAGCATCGCATCGATCTGTTCGCCCGAACGGACCGCGGGGTCCGGGACGAACTGCAACTCGGGCGTCCGCTTGAGCCGTGCCTCGGTCGCGATGGCCCGCTGGAGCCGCACGCGCACTTCGCCGAGGGATGCAAGGAGTTCATCATCGGGCATCGCGCCGAGCGGCGCGTCGAAGTACACCGTCGCGTGGCGAAGATCGGCAGAGCATTCGACGCCGGTGATCGTGACGAACGCGAGCTCGTCGACATCGAGGCGCTCGAGCGCATCGCCGAGAATCTCGCGCAGCAACTCGTTCACACGGGCCATCCGCGGATAACGGCGTGCCGCCATCCGATCACTTCGACTCATCGCCATCTCCTTTCGGACCGACCATCATCGCCGTCACCCCATCGTGGCAGGTCATCACGCGTTTCACACACGACGACTCCGGCATCGAACCCCGAACCAGCTGCGGCCGCCGATCGGTGTCGGCGATGCCCGATCAGGTTCGCTCGATGACCCGTTCGTCGAACGTCTCGATCACATCGCCGGCCTTGAGGTCCTGGAAATCCGACAGCCCGATACCGCACTCGTACCCGGAGCGGACCTCGGTCACATCGTCGGCAAATCGCTTCAGCGACGAGATCTCGCCCTTCCAGATGATCGTTCCGTCCCGCAGGAACCGAACTTTCGACCCGCGGGTGATCGTCCCCGACTGCACGAGGCAACCGGCGATCGCACCGACGCGGGGCACCCGGAAGATCTCGCGGACCTCGGCTTCGCCGGTGACGACCTCCTCGATCTCCGGTGCCAGCATGCCGAGCATCGCACTCTCGACGTCCTCGAGAAGCTTGTAGATGATCTCGTAGGTTCGGATCTCGACCTCTTGTTCCACGGCGATGTCGCGTACCCGGCGATCGGGCCGGACGTTGAACCCGATCACGATCGACCCGGTGGTCGCCGCGAGTTGGATGTCACCTTCGGTGATCGCCCCCACGCCCTTGTGGACGAACGCGAGCTTGACGTCATCGCGTTCCAACTTCTTGAGGCTCTCGACCACCGCGCCGAGCGAGCCGGTGACGTCCGCCTTGACCAGCAGGTTCAGCGTTGCCGCCTCGCCCGCCTGGATCTGGGCGAACAGGTCCTCGAGTTTCGCTCCCGAACCTGCAGCGGCTGCTGCGGTCCCCGCGATCGAAGCCACCCGATGCCAGTGGCCGCGCTGCTGGGCGACACTCTTGGCGATCTTCTCGTCGGGAGCAACGATGAACTCGTCACCGGCCTGGGGAACCTCGGAGAGACCGAGCACCACGACCGGCGTCGACGGTGGAGCCTCGTCGACCGTTTCACCACGGTCGTTGACGAGTGCCCGCACCCGTCCGACCGCGGCACCGGCCACGCCAGGGTCCCCGACCCGCAGGGTCCCTCGTTGTACCAGCACCGTTGCGATCGGACCTCGACCCACGTCGAGGTTCGACTCGAGTACCACGCCACGGGCGCGTCCCTCCGGGCTGGACCGGAGATCTTCGACGTCGGCGACGACGAACAGACTCTCGAGCAGTTCGTCGATCCCGATGTTCTCCAACGCCGAGATCTCGTTGACGATGACGTCGCCACCCCAGGATTCGGGAACGAGACCGTGCTCGGCCAACTGGGTCAACACCCGGGTCGGGTCGGCGTTCTCCCGGTCGATCTTGTTGATGGCAACCACGATCGGAACGTCGGCCGCACGCGCGTGACTGATCGCCTCGATCGTCTGGGGCATGACGCCGTCGTCCGCGGCGACGACCAGTACGACGATGTCGGTTGCATCCGCACCGCGGGCACGCATCGCGGTGAACGCCTCGTGACCCGGGGTGTCGATGAAGGTCAACATCCGGCCGTCCAGGGAAACCTGGTACGCCCCGATGTGCTGGGTGATGCCACCCGCTTCACCCTCGACCACGTGTGACGACCGGATCCGGTCGAGCAGCTTGGTCTTTCCGTGGTCGACATGGCCCATGACGGTGATCACCGGAGGACGCAGCGGTGCGTCATCGTCGTCCTCGTCGTCGAACAGGTCGGCGCCGAGACGCTTGCGGAGCTCGACCTCCTGTTCTTCGCCCGGATCGACCATGTGGACCTGCGCGCCGACTTCCGCGGCGAACAGCTCGATCATGTCGTCGCTCAGCGATTGGGTCGCGGTGACCATCTCGCCCTGTTCGAGCAGGAAGCGGATGACGTCGGCCGCGGTCCGGTTGAGCTTCGGTGCGAGCTCCTGGGCCGACGACGCGCGCTCGACGACCACGACACCTTCGGGTACCGGGGCATCCTGGGGCGTGTAGCTCGGCGAGTCCATCGGCTGCAGCTCTTCGCGGTTCCGACGACGTCGGCTCCGACGACGCTGGGGCGGTCGACGCCCCGGCGGCCCACCTGGACGGCCCCCCGCCCCGGGGCGACCGTTTCCCGCGGGCGGCCGAGCGCCACCTGCAGGGGCCGGTCCGGTCCGAGCCGGACCTGTCGACGTGAAGGATCGACCGCCGCCGGTGCGGTCACCGGGGCGAGCCGGTCCTCCGGCACGTACGGGCGCCGGTCCACGGCCGCCACGACCCGGCGGTGGCGGGATCGGCTTTCCACTGAGTGATCGTGGCGCAACCTGTTGAGGTGGCGGCGGGATCGGCTTTCCGCTCGACGACAACGGCGCGTTCCGTGACGACGGGCGCGCCACCGGCGGTCCCGCGGTCACGGCCATCGGCGGTGCTGCCGCCTCGGGGCGTGGCGCCGACGCCGGGCGCGGGTCGAGCGTGCTCTGGCGGGCCGGCGGCTGGCCGGCGGCCGTGTCGGGCGCGTTCGCCGGTCGCGGCGGACGGGATTTCCCCGACGACGTCACGACCCGCTTGGCCGGCTCGGGAGCCGCATCACCCG
>JAFDWI010000177.1 GCA_018268545.1 Actinomycetota bacterium | reverse complement strand
GATCCTGGCTGCAGCCGTCGGGCGGGCCGTTGCCCCGTGCCCGTTCCTAGCGACGGTCACCCAGGCCGGGGCGTTCGCGCCCGGCCTGGTTGCGCCCGGCCCGGTTGCATCCGATGCGCTTGCGTCCGATGCGATGACGTCCGGTCGGTCACGACCCAGCCAGACCGAACCACGCCGGACCGGAGCGGGTCTCGACGAACCAGGCCACACCGGAGCGGACCGCACCGAACCACGCCGGACCGAAGCGAGTCTCGGCAACCCGCGCCCGAGCGTTCCGGGTCAGACGGGCGCGCTCGCGTTCGCCGAAGGAGCCGGTTGGAGCACGGGAGACATCGCCACGACGGCATCGTTCGACGGCTCCGGCTGGGTGCTGTCGGGCGCCAAGTCGTTCGTCCCCGATGGGGACCGGGCCGACGTGCTCGTGGTCGTGGCCCGCCTGCCCGGGACCGTCGGCGACGCGGGGCTGGGCGCATTCCTCGTCGACCCATCCGGCACGACCGGATCGTCGGACGCCGCCGAATCGCCCGGCACGACTAAGTTGTCGGACGCACCAGGGTGGTCGGTTGCGAGCGAATCGTCTGACACACCCGGGTCCTCCAGCTCGACCGAATCGTCGGACGCGAGCGGATCGGTCGATGCGGGCGACGCGAGTTCCACCGTGTTCATCGAACCGCTGCAAGTGATCGACCCGACCGTCCCCCTCGCCCGGGTCCGCCTTGTCGATCATCGCGTCGAGGCGGATGCGGTCGTGATCGACCCACGCAACCCGGATGCTTCGGCGGTCGTCGCTCAAGCGTTGCTCCACGCGACGACGATGACCGCGGTTTCGTGCGTCGCAACGTGCCGCCGGATCTTCGAGCTGACCCTCGACCACGCGCGCAGCCGCCACCAGTTCGGCCGCCCGATCGGGTCGTTCCAGGCGATCAAGCACCGCCTTGCGAATCTGTACCTCGCCGTCGAACGAGCCCACGCCCTCGCGTGGGCCGCGGTCGATGTGCTCGCCGAAGCCGAGACCCCAGCCGGAGCCGGAGCCGAAGCCGAAGCCGGGGCTGAAATCCACGGCAGGGCCGCAGCCGGAACCAGGCCCGCAGCCGAAGCACGAGACCCAAGAGCGTCCAAACGCGAGGCCGACGCCGAAATTGAGGCCGCGACCGAAGGAGAATGCGAGGCCGAAGCCGAGCTCGAACCCCGGTCCGGGGCCGAAGCCGACGGCATGGTCGAAGGTGAGGCCGACCGGCGAACTGTGGCGGTCGCGGTCGCCGTCGCGGCCGCGAAGATCGCCGCCGATCAATGCAGCCGGTTCCTCACCAGCGACGGACTGCAGTTGCACGGGGCGATCGGGTTCATCGCCGAAACCGACCTGCACCTGTGGCTGAAGCGCGCCGTGACGATGTCGGCCTTGTTCGGCGACGCCACCGTGCATCGGGCCGACCTCGCCCACCTGCTCGGCCTCACCGGTGAGACCCGGTCGACCACACCGTGGCGCCCGCGGCGAATCGCCGCACCCAGTGATCCGTTCCGTGCCGAGGTGCGCGCCTGGATCGCCGCCAATCGACCCGACGCCGAGGTGATGGTCGCCGACCCGTCGATCTCGACCGGCCACGCCCCCGCGTGGGCACGCGCCTGGACCCGGCGACTCTTCGACGCGGGGCTGCTGCTTCCGGGGCGACCGGCCGCGTTCGGTGGTCGTGACGCCACCGAAGCCGAAACGTTGATCGTGCGCGAAGAGCTCGCCCTCGCCCGCCTCCCCCGGTCGACGAACGTCCAGGGCCTCGGCATCGTCGCGCAGTCGATCATCGACCACGGCACCGACGACCAGATCGAGCGCTACGCGCTGGCGGTCTTGCACGGGGAGAAGACGGCGTGCCTGGGCATGAGTGAACCCGACGCCGGATCAGACCTCGCGTCCCTGCGGACACGTGCTTGCCTCGTCGGTGATCGGTGGATCATCGACGGCCAGAAGGTGTGGACGTCGGGTGCGAACTACGCGGACTTCTGTCTGCTGTTCTGCCGAACCGAACCCGATGCCGCCAAGCATGCGGGCATCTCGATCCTGCTCGTCGATCTCGACACCCCCGGCGTCACGGTTCGGCCGCTACCGGAGATCACCCACCCCGAATTTCCCGACCTGAACGAAGTGTTCTTCGATGCGGTGAGCGTGCCCGCCGGCGCGCTGTTGGGGACGCGCGGGCAGGGTTGGGCGATCACGAACACTTCGCTCGCGCACGAACGCAACATGGTGTGGGTGAACGGTGTGCTCGCAATCGACGAGGCCGTGGACCGGTTGCTGGCCGAGGCGCCGGCGCGGCTCGCCACCATCGATGACCCGATTCGGCGGACATTGCTCGCCGACCGGGTCGTCGGGGTGACCGTCGACGCGGCGGGCACGCACGCCCTCGGCTACCGGTCGTTCGCGAAGCTCGCCGCCGGTGGGGACGCTCCCGAGCAGGCACTGATGAAACTGTTCGCGAGCGAGGTGCGCCGTGATGTCGCAGGCGTCGGCGCGGACCTCGCGGGTACGGGCGCGCTTGTCATCGGCGACGCGCCACTCGACGGTCACCAGGCGATCGACGAACCCCAGGGCACGTGGCTGGAGCAGTGGTTCGGTGCGTTCGCGAACACGATCTCGGCGGGCACGTCGGAGATCCAGCGGAACATCATCGCCGAGCGGGTCTTGGGCCTGCCCCGCGAACCGGCGCCGGCGCCGGCCCCGAACAGCACTGCGCGACCTGGAACCCGGTCCGAGTCCCGGTCCGAAGTCGGGGGTGAACCGTGAACGTCGTCAACCATGTCGGGTTGTGCGCGACCGACCTGGAGGTGTCGACCCGATTTTACGTGGGCTCATTCGGCTTCACGGTGCGAAACGAGTTGGTCGTCCCCGATGCGTTCACGGCCGGGCTGCTCGGGGTGACCGCCCCGGTCGGGTTGACGGCTCGTTACCTGGTGCTCGACGGCTTCGTGCTCGAGCTGTTGTGGTTCGACCGACCAGGCAACGACCCTCCACGCGACCGGGGGTTCACCGAACCGGGCCTCACCCATCTCTCGTTCGGCGTCGCCGATCTGGAAGCGACGGCGCGCCTCGTCACCGAGTTCGGTGGCACGGTCCTCGACGCTCGGACGATCCCCGGGGCCGCGGTGATGGTCCGCGACCCCGACGGTCAGGTCATCGAGCTCCTTCCCACTGCCCACACCGAGCGAACTTCGGGAGGATCGGGTGGGTAGAACCACCCCAACATCCCGAAGTTCGTTCGGATCGTCCGGATCGAAACGGGACGACCGACGACGCCGGGCCCGTCAACCGCTGAGTGCCGCAGTGAGCCCACGTTGGGCGGCGGCCACGCGGTCGGGTGTGGTGAACTCACCTTGCAGGTAGGCGACGTTCAGTGCGACCGCCCAGGCGCGCGCCCGATCCCACGTAGCGTCGTCGATCGGCCGACGGGTTCCGGCGACCTCGCGGAACCGTGCGCGGGCGTCGGCGCGATCACCGAACAGGGCCCACGCGATCGACAGGTCCGTCGCCCGATCACCGGCGGTGATGTCACCGAAGTCGATGACCGCACGGAGTTGTGCGTCGTGGACGATCAGGTTGCCGGGGTGCAGGTCGCCGTGCAGCCACAACGGCGCTCCGTCGCCGGAGGCGGCCGCGGCAAGTTCGGCGAAGGTCGCCTCGACGCGGCGCCGGGTCACCGAGCCGTCGTCGCGATCGCCGTCGCCGTCGCCGACCGGAACACCGCCCAACGATCGCCCCAGTTCTTCGACACGGTCGAGGTGCTCGTCCAACAGCGACGCACGGGCGGCGATCGGACCACCCCGCCACGGGTTGGCGGGGGCGTCGCCGGAAGCGGGCCGGTGCACGGCCGCGAGGAAGCGGCCGAGCCGATCGGCTGCGTCGAGCACGTCGTCGATCGGCGCCGACGCGGCGACGGCGCCCTCGTGCCACGGAATGACCGCCCAACCCCACGGGTAGCCGCACCCGGGGTCACCGTCGCGCACATGAGCCGACGCGTCGAGCCCGCCGGTCGCGAAGTCGGGGACGCCGTCGAGGATCGTGGGCAACCACGCTCGTTCGTGGTCGATCAGGACTGCGCCCTCGACCCGCCGGGGGATCCGCAACGCCAGGTCGTCGCCCAGCCGGAACACGGCGTTGTCCCACCCCGAGTCGGCCAGGATCACGGCCCGTTCGGCGAGATCCGGGTGCTGTTCGGCAACCAACGCGTGCGCCAGCGTTTCGGTCACGTCGAACGTGTCCACGTTCGACATCGACGCCGCATCGTTCGTCGGCTCCGACGAGGGCATCGAGCCAGTCTCGCATTCGACGCGACGTGGCTTGCACAGCGGTGTTCGATTCGGCGCCGGCCCGGCGTCACGTCGACGCGTCGCCCCAGCGGAGCTCAGCGGACCTCAGCGGGGAGCGGCCGGTGGCAGGTCGGCCTTGACGACCTTGCCCGTGGC
Source organism: Actinomycetota bacterium (assembly GCA_018268545.1). Lineage (GTDB taxonomy): Bacteria > Actinomycetota > Acidimicrobiia > Acidimicrobiales > Iamiaceae > JAFDWI01. The sequence goes on along the minus strand of JAFDWI010000177.1, from coordinate 1,852 downwards.
GTTGCGCGGCAGATCATCCACGAACGTGTAATGGCGGGGCACCTTGTAGTCGGCGAGCCGGGCGGACGCGAAGGCGCGCAGTTCGGCGGCCGCATCGTCGAGTTCCTCGTCATCGCGCAACACCACCCACGCGCCGATGTCCTCACCGAGTATCTCGTGGGGCACCGCGGCCACCGCGACCTGCGCGACCTGCGGATGCTCGATCAGCACGCCTTCGACCTCGGCGGCGTGCACGTTGTTGCCACCACGGATGATCACATCCTTGCGACGCCCGACGATGTACAGGTAGCCGTCGTCGTCCAACCACGCGTTGTCGCCCGAGTGGAGCCACCCGTCCCGCCAGGTTGCCGCGGTCGCCTCGGCGTCGCCCCAGTACTCACGCTCCCGGCCAGGGTTGCGCACCAGGAGTTCGCCGACCTCGCCTGCCGGGAGCTCGCTGCCGTCGTCGGCCACGATGCGGAACTCGGTAGGCGGGATCGGCTTGCCGACCGAACCGACCCGTCGGTCCTGTTCCTCTTTGGGCACGAAGCAGAACGCGGGCCCCGCTTCGGTCATGCCCCACGCGTTGCTCACCGAAGCTCGTGGCAACTTGGCGCGCAGTCGCGCGAGCGTGGCGGGGGCGATGGGCGCGGAGCCGACCGAGCACATCGTCACACTCGACAGGTCCGCCGCCTCGAATCCCGGCTCGACCAGCAACAACTCGACCATGGCGGGCACCAGGAACACCGCGGTCGGGCGCCGCGTTTCGACGATCTCGAGCCAGCGTGCCGCGTCGAAGCGTGGGAGGTACATCAGTCGCATGCCGAGCTTCATCGGGCTGTAGACCGAAGAGATCCCGGCGAAGGTGAACATCGGCGACGAATGCAGCCAGCCGTCACCGGTCCAACGCGGCAGCGCGTTGGGCATCAACAAGGCGCTGCGGTGACGCACGACGACACCCTTGGGGCGCCCGGTCGTGCCCGAGGTGTACATCAGATCCGCGATGTCGTCGCCGGCCACCGTCACCTGGAAGGTCGAGCCGTCGGCATCGGTCGCCTCGTCGAACGCGACGACACGGGGTCGGACCGCGCGGTCGGCCTGCATCGCCGGGTTCGTGCTGCTGATCCGACGGTCGCCGATCGCCGGAGTGGACGCCGGGAGCGCTGAACCTCCGGGCTCCCCGTCGGCGACGGCCACGTCGGTCCGCGTCGCGGCGTCGGCATCGGCGTCGGATGGTCGGGGGCCGGTCGAGACGATCGTGGCCAGACCGGGCACGGCGGCGTCGACCAACACAGGTGTCGTCGTGCGACCGCTGATCGCGGCGGACACCCCTGCATGGGCGAGGATGTCGTGCAGTTCGCGGGCCACGAGCCGGGTGCTCGTCGGCACGGCGACCGCGCCGGCCTTGTGCACCGCCACGTAAGCGACGAGGAATGCGGTCAACTCTTCGGCAGGCAGATGGACCGCGACGCGGTCACCGCGGTCGACACCGTTCGCGACGAGCCACCGGGCGAGCCGATTCGACCGGACCTCCCATTCGGCGAAGGTGAGATCGGCGTCGGACCCCAGGTCGGTCGCGGCGATCTCTCCACCCAGCGAGTCGGCCATCATCCGAAGCTGATCGGTGAGCAGCCCACTCATGGATGCGGCTCCCCGGCCGGCTTCGACATCGTGCCGCGCGGTCCGGTCACCGCAGCGACCCCACGCGCGACACCTCGTGACCCGGGCGCCGGCCCCGAGAACGCGTGGTGCGATCCCCTCGGCCCCATGCCCCCACCCGCAACGCCCCGTGCGTCGGCAACCACCCCCGCACACCCGTGATATGACCCCATCGGTGCAGCGACCCCACGCGCCACACCCCGTGACCCGGGCG
>JAFDWI010000176.1 GCA_018268545.1 Actinomycetota bacterium | reverse complement strand
GCGTTCTTCACTGTTGTCGAAAATACTGTTGTCAATTTCATTTGTGACAGTTGACACTGCGTGTATTGTGCGTCCCCGAGTCGGACTCCCCAACCGACGATTCGAAGGGAATGCCATGTACATCGTCATCGTCCCCGACCATCTCGTCGTGGGAACCTCCTCACGGAGTCGACATGCGGTTCGTTGATCTCCACGACGTGTCGCTTCCGCTCGGGTGTCTCACGGTCTGGCAGGCGACCGATTCGACGCAGTGGGCAGCAGCCGAACAACCGACCGACCCCCGGGGCCCGTCCCGGAACCAGCAGGGTCACATCGTCAACGCCTTGACCCGACGGGTCGACCCCGACCTCGTCGACCAGGTCGCCGACCCGAGTGGCGAACCACCCAAGGCGGCTCCCACGGGCTGGCTCGGCGTCTCCTTCGATGTCCCCCATCTCGACGGCTACGACATCCGCCGCGCTTTCGAGACGTGGATCGCTCGCCATGAAACGTTGCGGAGCGGTTTCCGACCCGTCGGGTTCGGTGCCGATGCCACGTTCGAGCGATTCACCCTCGAAGCGGGCGACGTGCGCCTCGAGCCGGTCGATCACGGCACCTTCACCGACGTGCACGTCCTGGCCGACGCACTCGACGACATCTTCAATCGTGCGACCGACGCGATCCGCTGGCCGTCCTATGCACTGTGCTCGATCCGGTCCACCCGCTCGACGACCCTGATCCTGGCGTTCGACCACATCAACATCGACGGCTATTCGATCCTGCTGGCCGTCAGCGAGATCCGTGAGCTCCTCGAGGCCGCCCACGAGGGCCGGCCCGACGAGTTGCGTCCCGTCCCCAGCTACGTCGACTTCGCACAGGACGAACTCGCGCTCGCGAACACCGCCACGATCACGCACGAGGCGATCGACGTCTGGCGCACCTTTCTCGGCCCGACGCCGACGTTGCCCGTCTTCCCGCTCGCCGACGGGCTCGCGCCCGGTTCGCAGGTTCCCCAACGGACCGCGTGCATCCCGATCCTCACCGAGGGCGAGGCGGACGCGTTCGGCACCTGGTGCCGGGCCAACGCGGCGAGTTCGGCCACCGGGTTCATCGGCGCCCTGACCCTCGCGTTCGGCCGCAAGGCTCGTGCGTCGGGCAGCGGTGGCCCCGACATCGACGGACCCGAGCCGACCGACTTCCGGGCGCTCGTGTCGACCCACACCCGTCACGCCGCATGCTGGGCCGAGGCCCTCGGTTGGTTCACGGCGATCGCGCCGCTCGCCGTCACGTTCGACCCCGACCGCGAGTTCGCGGATGTGCTCCCCGTGATCGCCGACGGTTGGGCCACCGCGAAACGCGGCGCCGCCCTGCCGATGGCGCGGGTCGCCGAGTTGCTCGAGTTGTCGCTGCAACCCCGATTCGTCGTGTCGTACCTCGACACCCGCCATGCGCGCAGCGCCCGACGCTGGCAGAACTGGAACGCACGCGCGTACCTGGGGGACGTCGGCCCGACCGACGAGGTCTACGTCTGGATCAACCGGGTGCCGGGAGAGACGTATCTCACCTGGCGGTTCCCCGGCAACGACATCTGCACGGCCCAGATCGAAGCGGTCACCGCAGCGATGCGGGAAATCATCCTCGACGCGATCGCAGGCGACGTCGAGACCACGGCAATCCAAGGGGAGAAGCAATCGACATGGTTGTGATGGCACGACTTTCCGATCACCCGAGCCAGGGCGGCCGCGTCGTCGACTGGACACCCAGCGCGATGACGCTCGACGCAATGGCCGTCGCGCCGGCGACAGGGGTTCCACCGTCGCTCATGCAGGGCGCGCACCTCGCGCTCGCCAAGTCCAAGCAGCGCGAGGGTTACACCGATTCGAGTTGGCTGTGCGTGGCCTGGGAGTTCGCCGGTGTCTTCGACGTCGACGTCTGGACCGACACGTTCAACTTCTGGTTGGGGCGCCACGGCGGGATGCGCAACTGGTTCACCGCGGACGGCGACGCCGAGGACACTCCGATCCTCCGCCACGAACTCCCACCGGACCAGGTGCGCTTCGAGCCGACCCTCCTCCCCGACGAGGTCACCGCCGAAGGCATGCTCGACCACGTCCGGGAGCTCATGGACATCTGGGCCGTGCCACTGGGCAGGTTCGGTTACACCTGCACCGCCGTCATCGCCGACGACAGGACCATCGTCTATGTCGGGTCCGATCACAGCTACACCGACGGCGTGTCGTGCCTGCTGTCGGTCTGGGAGTTGACGACGATCTACGACGCGCTGCGCGCCGGCGTCACACCGGAGCTTCCCGTCGTGGGCTCGTACCCGGACTACTGCATCGAGGAACGAAAGCTCGCCGACTCGTTCGACATCGAATCCAAAGGCGTCCAGGACTGGCTGTACTTCCTGCTCCGGGGCGGCGGCGAGCTGCCTCGCTTCCCCGTCGACCTCGGCATGACCCCGGGGGTCAAGTTGCCGGTGGTCCCGGTGTACCAGGAACTGCTCGGCGAAGACCTCGACGATGCGTACGCCCGGACCGTCCGCGACCTCGGTGGCACGTACGCCGGCGGCCTGTATGCGGCGTGCGCCATGGCCGCCCACGAGATGGACGCCGCGACCGCGTATCGCTGTCTCAACCCGGTGCACAGTCGGTGGGCCCCCGAGTGGATGTGTGCGATGGGATGGTTCATCAACCTCGTGCCGCTGCACGTCGACATCGAAGACGGCGACACCTTCGCTTCGCTCGTTCGTCGCGTGCGCCAGGAGTTCCACGACAACGCCGCGGCCGGTGGGGTGCCCACGCTTCGGGTCGCCGAGATCCTCGCCGAGCACCTCGACTTCGATGCGGACTCGTCGGACCGCCCACCGATCATGTCGTACCTCGACGGTGACATGATCCCAGGCCACGAGAAGTGGCGGGAGCAGAACTTCTGGGGTCTGACCGGTGCCGGCGACGATGACGACGTCTACGTCTGGATGATGCGCATGCCGGGATCGACGTATGTGACCTGCAGCTGCCCGGACTCCCCCAAGGCGGTGCACGCGGTGTCGAGCTATTTCGGCCGGGTCGCCGAGATCCTCCAGGAAGTGGCCCGGACCGGCGGCGACGTCGCGATGGGCCCCGCTGGCATCCTCGAAGCCCCGGTCGGGTGAGGGAGAGGTCATGCGATTCGACGCAACCCACACCCTGGCTCGTCCGATCACCGAGGTGATCGACGCCTTCCTCGATGCCGACGCCCACGTCACGCGCTACGAGGGCATGGGCAGCCGTGACGTCGAGGTCCTGCATCGCGACTCCGGCGACTCCTCACTGACGCTCAAGACGGTTCGAGTCGTCGAGGGCGAGGTCCCCAAGGTCGCCCGGAAGTTCATCGCGGCGACCAACACCATCACCACGACCGACACCTGGACCCGGAGCGACGACGGCGTCCTCGTGGGAACATCGCTGATCGAGGCGTCGAACGTCCCGGGTACGGCGACGATCGCGGCGACGTTGCGGGCCGAAGGCGCAGGCACGACGGTGTACGACATCGTGTTGGACCTCGCGCTCGACGTCCCCCTGGTCGGCGATCGGTTCGTGGCGTTGCTGCGGCCCAAGGTGATGGAGATCATCGACACCGAGTTCGCCGCATGGGACGAGTACTTCTCACGTGTCGGGGTCGGGTGATCCGATGCGTTCCTCGGGCACATCGACACCCGCCGTCACGATCCGTGGCGTCACCAAGAGCTTCGGCGAGGTTCGGGCACTCGACGGCATCGATCTCGAGGTGGCCGCCGGCACGGTCTTCGGGCTGCTCGGGCCCAACGGCGCCGGGAAGACCACGACGGTTCGGATCCTCACGACGACCGTCCGCCCTGACGGGGGTCGTGCCGAGGTGCTCGGCGTCGACGTCGCCCGTTTCCCTCGGCGGGTGCGTTCGCTGATCGGACTCGCCGGCCAGTACGCCGCGGTCGACGAACGCCTGACCGGGCGCGAGAACCTGATCCTGATCGGACAACTCACCCATCAGCCTCGACGGCGGTTACGCGCCCGGGCCGACGAGTTGCTCGAGTCGTTCAAGCTCACCCGGGCCGCGGACCGCCCGATCTCGGGATTCTCCGGGGGGATGCGGCGCCGCCTCGACCTGGCAGCGTCGCTGGTCCATCACCCCCAGGTGCTGTTCCTCGACGAACCGACCACCGGCCTCGATCCGCGGAGCCGAAACGATCTGTGGGCCATGATCCGCAAGCTCGTCGACGACGGGACCACCGTGTTGCTCACCACGCAATACCTCGAAGAAGCCGAACAGCTCGCCGACGCCATCGCGGTGATCGACCACGGTCGGGTGATCGCCGAAGGCACCGCCTCGTCACTCAAGGCGTCCTTGGGTGCGACGATCATCGAGGTCACCTTCGCCACTCCGGGCGAGGCACGTGGCGCGCTGTCGGCCTTGGACCGGATCATCCCGGGCGCCGGTGTCGACGATCTCGTCGTGGGCGGCCCCGTCGTGGGCGGCGCGGCACGAAGCCTCGACGTGGTTCGTGCACTCGACGCGGCGCGGCTCGCGCCGACCGGGCTGACGGTGCGCGAACCGAGCCTCGACGATGTGTTCCTGGCGCTCACCGGGCGCACCGCCACCCACACGGGCGACCCGGACTCCGACGTCGAGCGCACGGCGGCAATGGCGGGTGCGGCACGATGACGATGACCCAGCCCGAACAGTCCCCGGGTCGCGCCGCCCACGAATCCCGATCCCGGCGCAGTGCCGAAGCCCATGTGCACGCGCGGATCCACGCCTCGCTGCTCGCGGGCATCGACTCGCAAGACGCCCGCAGTGCGGTCGCCGCGTTCGACGCCGGCAATGCCCAACGCCCTCTGTTCGGGGTGGCGGTCGCCCCCTGGCCGGGCTTGACCGACCATCACGCCGCGGTCGCTTCGCCCACCTCCGACGACCGGGTCCCGTGGCGGTTCGCGGTCCTCGACACCGCGGCTCTGATCAAACGCGACCTGTTGAGATTGGTACGCGAACCCGGGTTGCTCGTGTTCACGTTCGTGCAACCCGTGCTGTTCGTGCTGCTGTTCCGCTACGTGTTCGGCGGCACGCTCGGCCGCGTGATCGGCATGGACTACGTGAACTACCTGCTCCCCGGAATCTTCGTGCAGGCCGTCGCGCTCGGTGCGGTCTCCACCGCGATCGGGCTCGCCGAAGACCTCGGCGGCGGCATCATCGACCGGTTCCGATCGCTGCCGATGGTGCGCATGTCGGTGCTCGCGGCGCGCACGTTCGCGGACCTGATCCGCAACGTCGGGATCATCGTCGTGATGTTGATCGTCGGCATGCTCATCGGCTTCCGTCCACACACTGTGGTCGGCGTCGCCCAGGCCGCAGTGTTGGTGCTGGTGTTCGCCTACGCCCTCAGTTGGCTGATGGCCTTGGTCGGGTTGCGTTCGACGTCGGCCGAGGAGGCGCAGTCGATCGCTTTCCCACTGCTGTTGCCCCTCACCTTTGCGAGTTCGGCATTCGTCCCCGTCGCCACGATGCCCGGCTGGTTGCAGTTCTTCGCCGCCAACCAGCCCGTGACGATCGTGGTAAACGCATGTCGTGGCTTGATGCTGGGCCCCGAGGCGGCACACGCGCTCCAGGCGTCGGGCTCCTTCACGACCGACACCACCGGCTATGTCCTCCGATCGTTGATCTGGACGGTCGGGATCCTCGTCGTGGCCGTGCCACTGGCGGTCCGGAAGTTCAACGAGACCTGAACAGGCTGGATGCCGTGATCGATGACACCGTGGCACTGATGGACCAGGGATCGTTCCTCGGCCTTCGCGCCCTCGGCCACCAACCATGTTTCCTGGGAACCTGGACCTACCGGCGGCCGGTCGACCTCGACGCGTTGGAGCGGTTCAACCATGCGCTCGCGTCGACACTGCTCGGACGACTCGTCGAGGTGTCGCCGCTTCCCGGGGGACGTCACCGGTGGGTCCGCATCGCCGGGTCGCCGCCGATCGAGATCGAACCGGCTCCTCGCGACCGCTCGGAGATCTTCGACTGGACCGACGAGTTCGCCGAGCGGCCAGTCGATCCCGAGACCGGGCCCGGTTGGCGGCTCGGGGTGCTGGAGCTGACCGATGGTGGCACCGCCATCGCGATCGTGATCCCCCACACTCTCGGCGATGGGCTCTGCGTGCTGCAGGCACTCGCCGATGCGGTGAGGGGTGAGGTCCGCCTGCCCGCCTACCCGATGCGAGGCGAGCGGAACCGGCGCGAGGTGCGGCGCGACGACCTCCGGTCGGCGCTCCGTGGGGTGCCCGGCCTCGCGCGTGCCATCCCTGCAGCGATCCGCGTTGCCAGATCGACGTCGAACCGCACTGCGACCCGTTCCGCTCGCGGGCGCTCGACCTCGGGTGTCGACACGGACAGCGTGACCGACATCCGGCTCGATGAGCCATTCCGCGTGCCGGCCGCGTGTGTCCGGGTGTGCCAAGGCGACTGGGACGCCGTGGCGAAGCGCCTGGGCGGGACGAGCAACACGCTCGTCTCCGCGTTCGCTTCCCGCATCGGGGCGAAGCTCGGTCGTGTCGGAACCGACGGAAACGTCACGTTGGCTGTGCCCGTCAGCGTGCGGGTCGAGGGTGACACCCGCGCCAACGCGCTCGATGGCGCCACGATACGGGTCGACCCGTCAGGTCTCGATCGCGATCTTGTGGGCTTACGCGCGGCGACGAAGGCGGCACTGATCGCATGCGCTGATCGTTCCGGTGATCTCGAGGCGGCGCTTCCCCTGGCAGCGGTGACGCCTCGCTTCGTGGTGCGGTGGAGTGAAGCCACCGCCATGGGTGCCGACGCACTGCCGGTCGGCTGTTCGAACTACGGCGATCTTCCCGCCGCGACGACTCGGATCGACGGTTCCGATTGCGATGACTTCTGGGTGCGCCTCGTCGAACCGGGCACGACCCGATCGGGTCTGGACCGGATCGGCGGCCAGTGCTACGTGCTGAGCGGCCGAGTGCTCGGGTCGGTGTTCCTCTCGACGATCGCACGCCCCGTCGGCGGCTGCCTCGACCATGCGACACTGTTGCGCCGCGTCGCGGAAACACTGGCGGAATTCGGCCTCGCCCCCGAGTCCGCGCCGCTCTGACGACCCGACGACCGTGTGTCCGGGGCCACCCGGAGATGCCCGACGCGACGGCGCAACCCGGACCTTCCGTCGGGTCAGGTGGCGACCCGTCAGACTCGGGTGTGCTGAAATCATCGAGATGGACCATCGTTCCGACGACGCGTTCGCCGGGGTTGCATCGAAGCGGTGGCACCGATCCGGTGACGGGTTCCTGCGATGCGATGACGGCCATGTGCGTTGGGGGCGCTTCGGCGCGGCGGGCGCACTGTTCGTCGTGCGAGGCGAACGGGGCACCGAAGCGCTGGTCCAGTTGCGGTCGGCCCGTGCGCACGAGGGCGGCACGTGGTCGTGTCCCGGGGGCGCGATGAACCGAGGCGAGTCGCCGCTCGTCGCGGCACTGCGCGAGACGGCCGAGGAGGTCGGAACGCCACCGGGCGGATTCGAGGTGCTCGGCGATCACGTGTTCGCTCCTGCCGGCGACTGGCGGTACGTGACGTCGGTGATCGAGGTGGCGCACCGCTTCGGCGTTGCCGCGAACTTCGAATCCACGGAAATCCGCTGGTGCACCGCGGAGGAGATCGATGCCCTCCCGTTGCACCCGGGTTTCGCCGCCGCCTGGCCGCATCTCCGAGCGATCGCAAAGCCCTGACCGCACGGGGCCGCCGACGTAACGGTGTCCGCGACGGCCCGGCGGTCGATGCGCACCGCCATGGAACCGGGCCTCACGTCGCTTCGTGCACGGTCGCGGTCCTCCGCCGGACGTGGCCGCGGCTCAGTACGGAGCGCGGAGACCTCGAAACATCGGGAAATGTGTGACGTTCATCGTCGCGAGTTCGCCCCCGACGACACCGACGGTCGCGGCCAACACGTAGTCCACGGCACCGATCCCACGATGCGCCGGACCATGGCGGCGGGCCAGGTTCTCCGCCGCGACCAGGATCGGTGCGTCGACGGGCCACCACGAAACCACCGAGAGCAGCGACTCGGTTCGCTTTGCTTCACGCCGACGCATTCCGGCAAGGATCTCCAACCGACAGAGGTCGCTCGAAACCAACGGGCGGCCTGCTCCCAGGGCCCCGGCGAGCAGTTCCGTGGCGGGCGTGTGGTCGCGTAGGTGATCGATGAAGACCGACGTGTCGACCACGAGTGGTCCTCTCATCGGCGACGGATCGCCGCGACGTAATCCGCGCCCGACTCGATGCGGGCCCCCT
>JAFDWI010000175.1 GCA_018268545.1 Actinomycetota bacterium | reverse complement strand
TGCGCCTCGGCGAACGCGTACTCGTCGGGCCACGAGTGACGATCTTCGACTCCGACTTTCACGCGCTGGCACCAGAACACCGAAACTCCGAGGCGCCAAAGATGGGCGCGGTGCGCATTGGCGACGACGTTTTCATCGGAGCGGGGGCGATCATCCTGCAAGGCGTCACCGTTGGCGACGGTGCGGTCATCGGCGCGGGAGCGGTCGTCGTCGGCGACGTCCCGGCACGATCAATTGTCGCGGGTTCGCCGAGCCGGGTTGTGGGAACCGTCGACCCGGTCTGAGCAGTGCTCGGCCCCCCGGAGGCGATCAGGCCTGCGTCATCGAGAAGGCGATCTTGGGCGGGACAACGTCACGGCGCGCAAGCACTTCCGGCGCATCGGCCTCGTAGGGGTAGCCATTGCGGACCGTGAGCTGGCACGCACCCTCGTACTGATCCAAAGCCTGGTAGTTCCACAGCCAGATGTCGATGAGGTAATCGCCCGGATGCAACCACGGCGACTCGAGTGAGCACTCCACCTCGACCGGGCCCGCAGCCACCTCCATCCAGTCACCCGTGTACGCCGAACTGCAATGCGCGACGGGCACGCCCGTCGAATCACGGAAGATCACATCCGCCACGCAACGGTCGATCTCGCCACCGAAATGCTCCACCCGGAACTTCACCCGTTTGGGTTCCTCGACCGCCACGTTCTGACTCGGCACCCACACCGAGGTCACCCGGATCTCACCCGAACCCGGTCGCTCCTCGGGAACCGAATCGGCCACCACCTGCGTGCCCTGCTCCAAGTAGTGCGTGATCGCCGCCTCCGGCGTGCCGTCGAAGCTCACCCGGCCTTTGTCGAGCACCAGTGCCCGCTCGCACAGATCCTCCACGTTGCGCAGATTGTGGCTCACCAACACCACCGAACGCCCCGCCGTGGCCACCTCACGCATCTTCGCCACGCACTTGCGTTGGAAATCGGCATCACCCACCGACAGCACCTCGTCCACCAGCAGCACCTCGGCCTCCAGATGCGCCGCAACCGCGAACGCCAGCCGCACGTACATGCCGCTCGAATACCGCTTCACCGGTGTGTCCAGAAACTTCTCCACCCCCGCGAAATCGACGATCGCATCGAACTGCCGGGCGATCTCCTTGGTGGTCACCCCCAGGATCGAACCGTTCAGGTACACGTTCTCGCGGCCGGTCAACTCCGGATGAAACCCCGTCCCCACCTCCAACAAGCTGCCCACCCGGCCCCACAGCTTCAACTCACCCGACGTGGGCTGCGTGATCCGGCCGAGGAGTTTCAGCAACGTCGACTTGCCCGCCCCATTGCGGCCCAACAAACCCAGCGTCTCGCCTTCGCGCAGATCCAGATCGAGTCCCGACAACGCCCAGAACCGCTCCCGTTCGGGGCGACGCAACGGGTGTTTGATCTTCTCCAGCGCAACCTGCGCCATCGTCACGTGATCGGTCTGGTTGTGCCGGATCGTGTACGCCTTGCCCAGATCGTGCCCCGAAAGGGTCAGCCTCGCCGTCATCGGGTGGCAACCCGGAAGCGGCAATCGTCACGGACGATCGCGGTGCGCCCACCCAGCGCAACGCGCCTCGTCGGGTGTCGATCAAATTGGCGGCAGTCACAGCTCACAGTGTCGGTTCCCTCCAAGCGGGCACCCCATCCTAAAGAACCCCACCCGAACCGCCCCAGCCCACGCGGGTAGAGGCGTGGCTGGGCCAAACAGCTCGCGACGGTCACGTCGGGCAGGAGTTGATTCGTAGGTCCTCACGAGGTGCTGCCCGAGGGTTCAGGGGCGTTCGCTCAAGTGGGTCGTCGTCCCGGCCCCAGCGCGGCCCGCAACTTGCGGAGGTTGCGGTCGACGCCCGCGTACCTCGGCGGCTCCGCGCCTGAGCGCCTTCCTGCGCCCAGGTGCCGCCGGGCGGGACCGGAACCGAGTGGATCATGGCCGGCGCGGAATCGGGCCAGCGTGCCGTGTCACACCCGGGCGCGATACTCAGCGGCGTCGGCCCTCGCTCAGGGATTCGAGCCTCGGGAACGTTTCCCCCTCGCCCACGGAACCATCGCCCTAGACTGGGGAGCCACGGTCGTGTCACTGTCCGAAAAAAGTCGCCACGTCATGTACGAGCACTTCGAAGCCATGCTCGGAGAGGAGGTCACCAACGAAATGCTGTCGTACTTCCCTGCACGAGACGTCGAAGAACCCGTCACCAAAGAGTTCCTCAAAGGCGAACTCGCACTCGTCCGCCTCGAACTCCACGATGAGATCTCGGGCCTGCGCGAAGACATGTGCACCGAAATTTCGAAGTTACGAACTGAGTTCGGCGACCGGCTGACATCGGAGCTGAGCGGTCAACTCCGCTGGATCGTCGGTACCCAGATCGCGATCCTCGCGGTCGTCGTCGCGCTGATCATCGCACTGCACTGACGGCGGGCGCGCGGTAGGCGGATCCGGGCACGCCACAGTGACGTTGACACCGGGATCACCGCAAACGACCGGTGGCATCACAACTCACCGTCGACCGCCACCTCTCCTACCTCGAACGCGTATCGCTCATGTTCACCCTGGCGAACTTTTCCATGACTGACTCGACCGCTCGGACCGCAGCAGCCCTCTTCGACCCGGCACGCATGCGAATTGCCGACGCACTCGACGCCGCCGTCGGTTCTCAATGATCGCGAATGTCAGCTTCCATTGATCGCTCACAGCCCGGAAGCCTCGCCAGGTCCCCAAATGTTTGTTATTTGACGATTGACATACACGGGATGAATGTTGAAGGCTGATCGAATCGTCATTGGAAGGAGCCGAGATGCCCATCTGGCATCCACGACCAGAAGACGTCCAGCAAGTACTCGACGACCAGAACCCGTGGCATCGCAGCGGAAGCGTTCCCGAATCGCTGGCACGCC
>JAFDWI010000174.1 GCA_018268545.1 Actinomycetota bacterium | reverse complement strand
TCGACCACACCGGACTTGTCGTACACGGACAGAAACGCTCGCATCGAAGAATTGCCTCACTGATCGGATCGGACAGGAACTGTGGTTCGGCTCGACGCGGGCACCCCACCGGTCGCCTCGAGCACGATCCGGCCGTCGAGGATCGCCTCGATCGTCGACGGGTAGATCTCGCGTTCGACGACCTTGATGCGCTCGTGCAAGCTCGTCTCGTCGTCGTCGTCGAACACGTCGACCGCGCGTTGGGCGAGGATCCGGCCGGTGTCGACCTCGAGCCCCGCGACGTGGACCGTACAGCCGGTGACCTTCACGCCATAGGCGAGCGCGTCACGCACCGCGTGCCAACCGGGAAACGCGGGGAGCAACGCCGGATGCGTGTTGAGGATCCTCCCGCCGAACACCTCGTGCATCGGTGACGAGAACACGGTGCCCCAACCGGCCATCGCGACCAGGTCGATCCCGTGCCCGGCGATGACGTCCGCGACGGACGTCGAATAGGCGTCACGGTCGAAGGCCGCGGAGAAGTCGGTTCGTTCGAGCAGTTCGACGGCGATGCCGTTGCGCTCGGCGCGGGCCAGTGCGCCGCAACGTCGATCGGCCACCACCACCGAGACCGGAACACCGCGTGCGAGGATCGCGTCCAGGATCGTCCCCGAACCCGATACCAGCACCGCGACGCGCACGGCTTGCGACGCTAGCAGTCGGCGATCCGATCCGATCAGGGCCCACCGCGGTGCCGACGAACGGGCATCTCGTGACCGCTTGATCTTGCAGCCACTACCGTACGTGGCGTCCCTCGTCGTCGACGCGCTGGAGAAGATCCATGGACGAAGTGAGTCCCGGCAAGATCGTCGTGCTCATCGGTGCCGGTGTGGCGTTCGCGTTCAGCTTCCTCCCGTGGTTCTCGGCGACGTTCGGTGGCGCCACACAGAACGCCTGGCAGTCGGGGCTGTTGCCGATGGCGACCTGGGTGCCCGTGAGTGCGCTCGTGGTCGGGGTGATCGTCGCCGCACAGGTCTTCGGCATCTTCGAGATCCCCGAGAAGATCTGGGACTTCACCACCGACCAGGTCGTGTTCGTGCTCGCCGCGCTCGCGCTGCTGCTGTCGTTCAGCTACCTGATCGCCGACAAAGGCGGCGAAAAGGTCGGCGTCGGGCTCATCCTGTGTTTTCTCGGTTCGGTGGCGATGATCGCCGGGTGTTTCATGGACCGGGCGAACGTTGGCATGGTCCCGGACCGCACAACCGCCGGCCCCTCGCCGGTGTCGACTCCGACACCGACTCCGACACCGACTCCGCCTCCGACCTCGCCGTCGGTACCCGAGTCGGCACCCGAGTCGACCGCGGCGTCGGACCCGGCTCCCCCGACTGCGACCGCCACCGAGCCCGAGACCGAATCGGGCACCGGTGCCGAGGAACCGACGACCCTCACCGAACCCGGATCGGCGTCGGGATCACCGCCCGAGGAGACCGGACCCGGGCTGTTCTGAACAGCTCACGCGATCGCGGGTGACCCCGAGCGGGTCAGGCTCCCAGGCCCGCCATGATCTGGGACAGCTCATCCGGGTAACGCTCGAGGAAATACCCGAACACCGGCTGGATCTGACCCAGCAGATCGGTGTCGGGTGCGAGCGCCGCCGCGAACCCGTTCAGGTACAACAGGTTCTTGAAGAACAACACCAGTTCACTGGGGAGCCGGAATCCGTTCGCCGCCAGCACCCGGATGACCGAACCGAGCGCCTGACCCAACTGATCGACGCTCAAGGGCGTGTCCCGGGACAGCAGCGCCGGATCCACCGCAACCAGCGCCGCATTGATCTGTTCGGCAACCGAGTCGACGTCGGCGTCCTCGGGTATCGCCCCGAACCGCTGCATCGCACGCACCTGTTGACGGGTGTCGTTCGACGCGAACCCGAACAGGAACTCCACGGTCGCGGCACGTTGCTGCGCGTCGAGGCGTCCGGCGATCCCGAAATCGATCAGACCGAAGTCGCCATCCGCGGTGATCAGCACGTTCCCCGCGTGCAGATCGCCGTGGAACACCCCGTAGGCGATGGTGTGCTCCAGGACGCTGGTGATCGCCAGACGCAACAAGCGTTCGCCGTCGACGGCGTCAGGATACGTCTCGACCGCCCGGTCGTAGGGCACCCCCTCGATGCGGGTCATGCACAGCACGTTCTCGGCCACCAGGTGCGGGATCGGTTGGGGAAACGACGCGAAATCGTGGCCGGCACTCTCGGACGCCAATGCCAGTTCGATCTGGTTCACCGCTTCGAATCGAAAATCGATCTCCTCGAACACCAACTGCGCGAACAGCTCGACGAACCCCGACAGGTTCGCCGATCGCATCGTCTTCGACGCCCGTTCCGCGGCGCCGGCGGCCAAGGCCATCGCCCGCAGATCCGTCGCGAACTGCTCACGCAACCCGGGACGCCGGAACTTGATGACGACCGGGGTCCCGTCGGGTAGTCGCGCCGCATGGACCTGACCGATCGATGCGGCACCCAGGGGCACCGGGTCGAACTCGTCGAGGACCGCGTCCACCGGCACCCCGAAGGTGTCGGCGAAGATCTGTTCCGCCATGCCGTCGGGCATCGCGGGAACCGTGTCGCGGCACCAGTCGAAGGCCGCGACCCACTCGTCGGGCAGAAGGCCCCGTGCGGTGGCGATGAACTGGCCGAGCTTCACGAAGGTCGGACCACCGGCCTTGACGACCTCCTGCACGTGACGGAGCGCTATGTCCGGGTCGAGTGTCCGGTCCGCCGCGATCTGACGCACGTCCGAGGCCAGTCCCGGCGCTGCGGCCTTCGCGGCGCGCACCCCGGTCCTCCCGACCGCTCGAAGTGACGACGGCCGCAGGCTCGGCCGGGCGAGTTCGGCTGCCTCGGCCGCGGTGTCGGCCCGGGCGTTCGGCGCCCAGGCCAGCCAGAGCCGGGCGAACTCGGCGAGTCCCGGTCGCTCGTGGATTCTCGTGGAACGGTCGAGCATCTCGATCCGGTCGGGCAGCGGTGGGTACTCGGACATGGACGCCGACGCTACCGCGTGCCGATTCGCCGATCGTCGCAAAATCGACGAACCGATGCCGGTCGATGCCGGGCTACCGGAGGTCGAACTCGGGCGCGTCGGGCGCCGCCGCCTCGCCGGTCTGCACCATCCAGAGCGCGTGGTACAACCCACCTCGGGCGACCAGTTCGTCGTGCGTGCCTTCTTCGACGATCCGGCCGGCGTCGAGCACGTGGATGCACGTTGCGTGGCGCACCGTCGACAGGCGGTGGGCGATCACGATCGTCGTCCGGTTCACCGACACCCTCGCGAGCGAACGTTGGATCGCCGCTTCGGTCTCGTTGTCGACGGCGGAGGTCGCCTCGTCCAGGATGAGCACCCGGGGGTCGCGCAGGATCGCTCGTGCAATCGTCAACCGTTGACGCTGGCCGCCGGACAGCTTCTGACCACGCTCACCGACGACCGTGTCGTACCCGTCGGGGAGCGCCTCGATGAACGTCGCCGCCTCGGCGAGTTCGGCTGCCCGACGAATCTGGGCATCGGTGGCATCGGCACGGCCGTAGATCAGGTTCTCCCGGATCGTCCCCTGGAACAGGAACACGTCCTGGGACACGAATCCGGTCGCGCCACGCAACGAACGGAAGGTCAGCTCGTCGATGGCGACCCCGTCGAGGGTGACCACCCCGGCTGTCGGCTCGTACAGGCGCAACAGCACCTTGAGCACCGTGGACTTGCCCGCTCCGGTCGCGCCGACGATCGCGTGGGTCTCCCCGGCCGCGAACTTGAGGGTGATCCCACGCAGGACCTCCTGCTCCGCAGTGCCGTAGGCGAAGTGCACGTCACGGAACTCGATGTCACCACGCACGGGCTCGACCAGGTCCCGGGTCCCGGGGACGATCCCCGGTTTCGTTCCCAACAGCCCGAAGATCCGCCGACACGACGCCATCGCCCGCTGGTAGTTGTCGAGAACCTCGCCCAGATCCACCAACGGCCACAGGAGGCGCTGCGTCATGTACACCAGCGTCGAGAAGAACCCGACCGCGAGCGTTCCCTGGATCGCCGCACGTCCGC
Organism: Actinomycetota bacterium; assembly: GCA_018268545.1. Taxonomy (GTDB): domain Bacteria; phylum Actinomycetota; class Acidimicrobiia; order Acidimicrobiales; family Iamiaceae; genus JAFDWI01. Next base: position 2,632 of record JAFDWI010000174.1, on the reverse strand, counting down.
CGAAGATGAGCGTCATCGCGAACCCGGCGAGCACCGCGGTGCGGATCAGCGGACGGAACGCTGTGGAGGTGACGATCGCTTCCTCGTTCGCGACCCGGTAGGCATCCGAGTCGACACGGACCCGCTCGATCTCACGCTTCTGCGCGTTGAACGCCTTGATCGTCGCGATCCCGCCGAGCCCGTTCGTGAGCGCGTCACCGATCACGCCTGCAGCCGCCCGGACCTTCGCGTAACGGGGTTGGAGCCGCCGTTGGTAGCGCAACGACCCGATGACGATGACCGGGATGGGCACGAACGCGACGAGGGCGAGCTTCGGCGACATCACGAGAAACGTGATCCCGACGAACACGACGTTCGCCGCGGTGATCGTCAACTTGTGCGGACCCATGTCGAGGAACCGTTCGAGCTGGTTCACGTCGTCGTTCAACACCGCCATCAACCCACCGGACGACTGATCCTCGAAGTAGGCCATCTCCAGGTCCTGCACGTGGCGGTAACAGTCCATGCGCGCTTCGTGCTCGAGGCGTTGCGACAGGTTCCGCCATGTCACGATCGCCAGGTACTCGCTCGCCGATTCGAGCAGCCAGATGACGACCGTGGCCACAACGAGGATCGTGAGCTGGTCCATCCGGTTCGACACGCCCGTGACCCGACCGACGAACGTCTCGCCGTGGGTCGTGACGACGATGTCCACCGCGGCGCCGATCAACAGCTCCGGGGCGATGTCGAAGATCTTGTTCGCGACCGACAGGCAGAACGCCAGGATGACGCGCCCGCGATGCCCTCGGGAGTACTGCCACAACTCGCGTAACGGGGGCGTCTCCGACAGTGGGATGACCGTTCTGGTGGTCGCCATGCCCGCGACGTTACGACCGGGACGTTCCCAGGTCGCGACCCGAGGTGAGTGCCGGCACCGCGGCGTGCCGTGATCGATCGATCAGATGTCGACGAGGTGCGACGTCTCGCCTTCGTCACCCGCCGACGGCTCCAGAGCGGATCCGGCGTGGTCGGTGCCGAGCGCCCGCCTCGGTTCGAGCATGCCCAGGTCGACCAGACGAGCAAATGCGGGGCTCTGGGCCCGGACCTCCTCGAAGGTTCCCTTCGCCTCGATCCGGCCGTCGGCCATGAACGCGATCTGGTCGCAGTGGCGCACGGTGGACAGCCGGTGCGCCACGACGATCAACGTCAACCGACCTCGCAGCGCATCGATCGTGGAGGTGATCTTGCGTTCGGTCTCGTTGTCGAGCAGCGAGGTCGCCTCGTCCAACACCAACAACCGCGGTCGTCGATACAGCGCCCGCGCGATGCCGACCCGTTGGCGCTGCCCACCCGACAGGCGCGACCCGCGTTCGCCCACTCGCGTCTCGAACCCGTCGGGAAGGTCCGCCAGCAGTTCATCCAGCTGCGCGAGCGACATCGCTTCGGCCAACCGGCCCGGATCGACCCGGTCGGCCGGTTCGCCGAACGCGACGTTCGAGCGGAGGGTCGTGTCGAGCGGGTACACGTCCTGGGGGACGAAACCGATCGAGGTCTGCCACGGGGCTGCGATGTCATCCGCGTCGACCCCGTCGACCAGCATCCGTCCGGCGGTCGGCGTGTGCAGCCCGAGCACGATGTCGACGAGGGTCGTCTTGCCCGCGCCACTCGCTCCGACGATCGCCAACGATGTCCCGGCGGGAACGCTGAGATCGATCCCGTCGACGACGTTGTGATCGGCGTCCGGATAGCGGAACTCCAGACCGACCAGTTCGAGCTCGTCGTGCAACAGGTCCGGCTGCGGCAAAGCCGCCGGGGTCGACTCGGCAGGCACCGGGTCGAACGCGTCCAGGTCCTCGAGCACGAGCGTGAGGCCCTGCTGGGAAACCCGCATGACCGTGATGGCCGCCAACGCCCGGATCACGTTCGGCAGGATCCGGAAACCCGCAGCGACGAACAGCCCGAGCGTCGCCGCTCCGGCCGTCTTGTTGCCCCCGGAGAACACGAACACGCTCATGATCGCGATCCCGACCATGAAGATCAGCTCCAGGAAGTACTTCGGCGAGGTCGTCATCATCTGCTGCACACGGTTCGCGTGCGACTCGCGATCCATGCCTCGCTCGTACTGATCGATGAAGTACGGGTGCACGTGCCAGGTCTTGATCAACTTGATCGCCGCGAACCCCTCGATCGCGAACCGGTTCGCCTCGCCGATCGCGTCCATCAGCTCTTCGCCCGCTGCGATGGCACGGCGCTTCACCCACCGTTGGAACACGTAGCCGACACCGACGAAGTACACGACCGCCACCACCGTCGCGAGCGGCCGGTAGATCAGCAACACGACCACGATCCCGAACACCGGTGCCATGTCCGATGCCGCGGTCATCGCGCCCGTGAGGGTGTCGAGGTAGGCCTGGTTGATCGCGTCGTTCAACCGGCGCAACGAATCCGCGGTGTTCCGCCGGAGGTGCATCGCATAGGGCGCATGCAGGTACCGACGGAACAGCTCCACGGCGGTCGCCGCGGTCTGGTCGCTCACGAACCCGAGCATCCACCACCGGAACCAGAGCGTGAACACCGACTTGCCGACGAAGAACACCAGGATCGCCCCGGCGAGGATCAGCGTCAGCTTGGAATCCGGCGGATTCCCGAACAG
>JAFDWI010000173.1 GCA_018268545.1 Actinomycetota bacterium | reverse complement strand
TCCGGGTCCAGAAGTCCTCGTCGGTGGCGTCACCTTCGACGACGGTGAATCCACGTTCACGCAACACCCCGACCCGGTGCGGGTCGTGCTCGACGCCGAGCACGTCGTAACCGTGTTCGTCCCGCAACTGGGTGTAGGTCGCCCATCCGACCCGTCCCATGCCGAGCACGACGGCATTCGCGTTCCCGATCCGGATCGGCCGATCGGCGTCCGCGAGCCGTTCGATGGGGCGTCGCGGGAGCCGTTGGGCGAGGCGGGTGACCCGCGCGACCGAGACCGGGTTCGCGATCGCGGCGACCACGAAGCTGCCGGCCACGGCGATCACGAGGTTCAACATCCAGGTCTCGGGGAGCCAACCCGCCTTCACGCCCATCGCCGCGATGATCAACGCGAATTCCGAGTAGTTCGTGAGGGTCAGCGCGGCGAGCACGCTCGTGCGGTTGCGGAGCCCGAGCAGCCAGAACGCCGCCCAGTAGATGCACGCAGCGATCGGCAGCAGCACCAGCAACAGCGCGCCGACCGCGACGTTGTGCCATTGGGGCAAACCGGTGAGTCCGATGCTCACGAAGAACGCCACCAACAGGAGTTCTTTCACCATGAACAGGTCGTGCGACAGCTCGTCGGATCCCCGTGTCGGGGCGAGGACGAGCCCCATCACCAACGCACCGAGTTCGCCCGACAGGCCCAGCCAGTCGAACAGGTAGTACCCGGGGATGAGCGCCATCGTGATCCCGAACAGCGTGCCGAGTTCGCCGTGGCCGAGCTTCTGCCATCTACGTGTCGCGACGACGAGCACCGGGATCAGCACGATCAGCCCGAACGACCACAGCCGTGGCGCGTGGCCCCGCGAGAACGACATGATCGCGACGGCGATCGCGTCCTGGACGATCAGGATCCCGATGCACACCGTTCCATAGAGCGCCTGTTCGTCGCCGCGATCCTGGAGCACCTTGATCGCCACGATCGTCGACGAGAACGACAACACCAGACCGATGACGGCGAACGAGCGGACGCTCCGGTGTCCGACGAGGCCCATCGCGTCGAGCAGGACCAGGAAGCCGGTGGTGATCCCAGTGAACAGGATCGTGTGGATGCCACCACCGAGCCACACTGCGCCGCTCAACAGGCTGCGCAGGTCGAGCCGCAACCCGACGGCGAACAGCATGAGCGTCACGCCGATCTCGCCGATGACCGGCAACGCACCGACACGTTCGACGTGCATCGCGCCGAGGACGAACCCTGCGGCGAGGAACCCGACGAGCGGGGGCAGGCGGACGATCCGGGCGACCAGTCCACATCCGAAGATCACCGCGAGGTAGGTGACGACGACGTCCATCGGTGGTCTACCCCGGCTCGATCAATGTCGGGCCGACACGCCGAGACGAGTTCGCGCGTGCGTGTCAGCGACCTCCACCCGGGTCACACTCACGGTCACGTTCGAGCGCCCGGATCAAGGATCACCGGACGTGTGCCCGTCTGCGCGTGACGTCGCATCCGCCGGATACCGCAGGTGCGCAACCCCGAGGCTGACCCCGTGAGGGCCGGAGAAAAGGACCATCGGTCCGGCTCGCGTGCCCGGCGTGGTCATCGCGGCACCGACGACCGCGTACGGGAAGTCGATGATCCATTCGATCCGCTGATCGGCAATGTACCGACCGGTCTCGCCCTTGCGGTACGCGATCGCGGCCGCATGGTTGACGACCCCGTCGAGGTTGACGACGTGTCGGCCATCGGTCGCGAAGTAGCTCATTGCACCGCTGTTCCAGGTCCCGATCTTCGCGCCGGGCGGGGTCATCTTGTTGGCGGCAATGGCACTAGATCGAAGGTTGGTCGAGGGAACGAACTTGTCGAACCGAACGGAGGTGAAGTTCGCGGATGAGGTGGTGGCCTCGCGCTGCAACATCCTGGCCATTGGCCGGCCGAAGGCAACGACCAACGCCAGTACGGTGAGGGCCGCGATCACCGGACCGACCGGGCGTATCCGGCGCTCAGCCACCAACCGACCGATCCCACAGGCGATGATCACGGTGGTGATCACCCCTCCGGGCGCGGTGTACCGGTAGGTGTACCACGACACCGAGAACCACGTGTAGAACCCGATCACCACCAGCCCGAACAGTGCTGCCGCGGCCGCGTACGCGGGTGAGTCCCGGTACGGGGTGTCTGGTTTCCGGTGAATCGTAGCGACGACACCGAATGCGGCCGCACCCAGATACAACACGCCGACCAAGGCGACCGACCAGACCAACGCGTGCGGTACGAGCAAATCGATCCCACGGTTCCACGACACGAACGGGCCGGCCAACGAGTGCAGACTGTTCGCAGCGATCAGCTGTCCATGTGGCATGGCCACCTGCTCGGCCCCGAGGAACCGCTCGGCGATCCCGGACTGGGGAATCGGTGTCCCGAACCGCATGATGCTGTAGCCCCACCAGGGCGCAAGCACAACGACCGCCGCCGCCGCACTCTTGAACAGCTCCCGACGCGGCCCACGCCACAGCTGCACACACCCCAACAACACAACCAAACCGATGAGATCGATCCGCGCCAACACCGCGAGCCCGGCGACAACCCCCACCGCGATCGACCGACGCGTGCTAGGCCGATCCGACGACCACATCCACACCGCTACAAGCCCCGACCCGCACAACAACCCGAGCGTGGACTCCAGACCGTTCGCTGCTTGGAGGATC
>JAFDWI010000172.1 GCA_018268545.1 Actinomycetota bacterium | reverse complement strand
CGGAACCGGGTCGACAACCACAACCTCACCGGTATCGCCCTCGTTCCGTTCCCCGAGACGAACGCGACGGACGTCCCCCCGGACAAGCCGGCTGCGAACTGCGCAGCCCAACCGAAGCCCGCGCCGGGGTTGAAGATCCCCGACACCGTGCTGTGGAACGCCGAGGGCAACGTGGTGCGTGGCAACGTCGTCACCAACTCGAGGCTTGCCGACCTCGGCGCGTTCGACCAGGACGCGAGCCACGACAACTGTTTTGCCGACAACACCTTCACCAGTTCCGAACCTGCCGACATCGAAACGCTCGAACCGTGTTCGGGGAAGGGATCGGGTGACTTCACCAAGAGTCCACTCGAGGTCATGAAGCTGATCAACCGCACGACGTCACCGTCGGGTGACTACAAGACCCAACCCGCTCCACCGGCGCAGGAGAACATGTCGAATGCGATGACCGCACCTCCCCGGGTCGCTGGAGCGCCGCCCAAGTTCGACGTCGACGCCGTGAAGGTCCCGAAGCTCCCCACGTCATGATGCGTCCGATGCTGCGGCGCTCGGCCGGATTCATCGTCGCGGCCGCAGCGGTCATGGTGATCGTGACCGGATGTGGCGGTGGTGGTTCCCTGGCCGGACCGACGTCCTCGTCGGGAACCGCCACCGAATCGACGCCGCCGCCGAACCGGTCACTGGTCTCCTACGGCGGACAGTTCCTGTCGAGCTGTGGTTTCAGCCACACGCTCGCCGACGATCCGATCGTGCACCGTGGTCACCCGGGCGCGTCCCACCAGCACGAATTCTTCGGCAACGTCGCCACGGACGCATCCAGCACCTATGCCGGATTGATCGACGCCCCCTCGACGTGCAGCGACGCGGGCGACCGGTCGGCGTACTGGGTGCCGACCTTGACGATCGACGGCCGACGTGCCGAGCCGCGGCGCGTCGACGCGTACTACCGTGCCGGGCCCGGTGTCGACGCCACCACGGTTCGTGCCTTCCCGCCGGGCCTGGAGGTGCTCGCCGGAAACCAGTTCTCGACCCGTCCCGAGTCCTTGTTGATCGCGGCCTGGGCGTGTGGTTCGTCGCCGCAGCTCGCGCACGAGCCGCCCCGCGACTGCACATCGGACCGCCCGATCCAGTTGCGACTCACGTATCCGTCGTGTTGGGACGGCAAGCATGTGCGTTCGGCGGACCACACCTCGCACATGGCCTACCCGAACCCCGGGTCGGGTTGCGACGGCGCCCACCCGGTCGCGTTGCCGCAGTTGACGCTCGTCGTGCACTACGCCTCGTTCGGCACGTATCGCCAGGCGCATCTCGCATCGGGTGGGTTCGACACCAGCCACGGTGATTTCCTGGCCGCGTGGCAACCCAAGCGCATCACTGACCAGGTCACCGGTTGTCTCCGGCGCGGGGTCACCTGTGGGATCGTCGGGGGGACGTTCCACACCGGTAAGGGCAGCGGCGACGAGAATTCCTACAACCTGCCTCCCGCTACGTCGGCGTCCACGACCCTCCCCGTCTACGACGACGGCCGGACCACCACGACGATGGACGCCTACCAGATGGCACACATGGACAACTGACCGACCTGGGTCGTTGAACGGAGGGTACCGGTTCGTCGGGGTCGTCGGGCCTCGGCGTCGAGTCCCGGTGTCAGTCGTGCAAGATCGCTTCGACGTGTGAGCCACCGGCGTCCACAGCGGACCATCGTGCCACGGTGCCGACCTGCGTGGGGACGGCATGGTCGGTCGTCGTACCGTCGCCGAGCTGCCCCGAGGAATTCAGGCCCCAGCACCACAGGGATCCGTCGAGGCGGATCCCGCAGGTCTGGCCGCTGCCCGCAGCAACGGTCGACCAGGTTGCGGCGCCGATCTGAACCGGTGACGTCCGATCGACGGTCGTGCCGTCGCCGAGCTTGCCCGAGAGGTTCTCGCCCCAGCACCACAGGGTGTCGTCACCCCGGATCGCACAGGAATGACGGGAGCCGACATCGACGGCCTTCCACGTGCCGGTTCCGACCTGGGTCGGGGTCGCCTGGCTCGCCGTCGAGCCGATCCCGAGCTGCCCGGCGTCGTTCCTTCCCCAGCAACGGAGCGTTCCACTCGAGTCGATGCCACACGCATGCAGGCCGCCGACGGTGACCTGCTTCCAGGTGGACGAACCGATCTGGGTGGGTGCGAGCCGGTTCGTCGTGGTGTTGTCCCCGATCTGGCCGAAGGCGTTGTAGCCCCAGCACCACAGGGTGTCGTCGTTTCGGATGCCGCAAGTGCTCCACGTGCCGGTGCTCACCGATTTCCACGTCGAGGAGCCGATCTGGGTGGGTGACGGTCGGTCCGTCGTGGAGCCGTCGCCGACCGTGCCGTAGGTGTTGCGCCCCCAACACCAGAGCGTGGCGTCGCTGCGAATTGCGCACGTGTCGGCATCACCGGCACTCACCGACTTCCATGTGGCGGAGCCGATCTGCGTGGGTGTCGTGTCGGTCGGACTCGTCACCGTCGTTCCATTGCCGAGTTGGCCGAGCACGTTCGAACCCCAACACCACAGGGTGCCCGCCGGTGCGATCGCGCAGGAGTGGAAGCCGCCGGCGCTGACCGATGTCCAGTGCACGTTGACGCCGTCGATGGTCTCCGGCGTTGCCTGGCCGACGAGGGCGCGTTGGCTGTCGGTCCCGTCGCCGAGGACGCCGTCGCCGCCGTTTCCCCAGCAGGATCGGACCGCCTCGGTGCTGAGCGCACAGGCCGTTTGCCGCCCGGCGGCAATCGAGGTCGATGGTGACAATCCGATGTGGACGGGCGCGTTCTGCTGGGTTCCACTGCCGTCACCGATCTGTCCGTTGAGGTTCGAACCCCAACACCACAAGGCCTTGTCCTTGTCGATCGCGCAGCCGTAGCGAAATCCGGTCGACACCGTCGTCCAGGTCGCGGTGCCGACCCGGACCGGTGCGGTGATCACGCCGGTACCGGTCCCGTTGCCCACTTGGCCGAAGTCGTTCCATCCCCAGCACCACAGTGAACCGTCGCTTCGGATCCCGCACGTGAACCCGTCGCCGAGGGCGACGGTGGTCCAGGTCGCGGGTCCCACCTGGACCTGTGCCGCCGAATCGGTGGTGGTGCCGTTGCCGAGTTGGCCGACGTTGTTGCGCCCCCAGCACCACAAGGTGTCGTCGGTTCGGATCCCACAGGTCGAGTTCGACGCGACGCTGACGGACTTCCAGGATGCCGGCCCTGCCTGGACGGGTACGGCCTGTGAGATGGTCGTGCCGTCGCCGAGTTGGCCGTAACTGTTGTACCCCCAGCACCACAAGGTCTTGTCGGTCCGGATCCCGCAGGCGTGTTGCGCACCGACCGAGACCGACTCCCACGTCGATGTGGTGATCTTGACCGGGGACAGCCTGTTGATGGCGGTGCCGTCGCCGAGCCAGGCATCGGTGTTGTGCCCCCAGCACCACAACGTCGCGTCACGTCGGATCGCGCAGGTTCTGATCTCGCCTGCCGAAACCGACGCATAGGTGGCCGTGCCGATCGGCACGGGGTCGAGTCGGTTCGCCACCGTTCCGTCGCCGAGTTGCCCCGAGGAGTTGCCCCCCCAGCACCACAGTGAGTCATCCGCGCGGATGCCGCAGCCATGGACGTTGCCCACGGCCACGGAGCGCCAAGCCGTGCCGCCGACGTGGGCCGGTGCCGTCGGGCTGCTCGTGCCGTCGGTGCCGAGTTGGCCGTAGACGTTCGACCCCCATGACCACAGTGTGGTCAACGGGGTGCAGCCACTTGCCGCAACGAGCATCACGACGCCGACGAGGACACCTCCGATCCGGCGACGCGGGGGCCGTGGGCGACGCGTCCGGGAGGTCGGTTCATCGATGAAATGGGACATGTGGTCGTTTCCCCCGCGGGCTTCCGTCAACTCGTTGTGACCATAGAAACTCGGGCGGAACTTGTCAGTGTCGCGACGGTGCCAACTTGGGAGGTGCCCGGATCACTGGTTCGCCACCCGCCCTCCGACACGAATAAGGTCGCAACCCGTGTCGCAGACGACGATGAAGCAGAAGCTGGAGGATCTCGAGTCCCGTGAGGCGCAGGCGCTGCGCCCGGGGTCCGATCGCTCGGTCGAACGCCAGCACGCCAAGGGCAAGATGTTGGCCCGCGAACGCATCGACTACCTGCTCGACGACGGCTCGTTCACCGAACTCGACATGCTCGCCCGTCACCGGGCCTTCAACTCGAATCTGGCCGATCAGCGCCCGTACACCGACGGCGTGGTCACCGGGTGGGGGACGATCGACGGTCGCAAGGTCTTCGTGTTCTCCCAGGACTTCACCGTGTTCGGTGGTGCCCTCGGTGAGGTGTTCGCCGAGAAGATCCACAAACTGATGGACATGGCGCTCAAGGTCGGTGCGCCCGTGATCGGTCTGAACGACGGTGCGGGTGCCCGCATCCAGGAAGGGCCGGTCAGCCTCGCGTCCTACGGCGGCATCTTCTGGCGGAACGTGCAGGCGTCCGGGGTCACCCCGCAGATCAGCGTGATCCTCGGCCCGTGTGCGGGCGGCGCGGTGTACTCGCCGGCAATGACCGACTTCATCTTCATGGTGCGCGAGAGCTCGCACATGTTCATCACCGGCCCCGACGTCGTCAAGACCGTGACCGGTGAGGAGGTCACGCTCGAAGAACTCGGTGGCGCGATGGCCCACGCGTCGAAGTCCGGTGTGTGCACGTTCGTCTCCGACGACGAGAAATCCTGTCTCGACGATGTCCGCTACCTGTTCTCGTTCCTGCCGTCGAACAACCTCGAAGAGCCGCCACGGGTCTCGACCGGCGACGATCCGAAGCGTTCGTGTCCCGAACTGCGTGAAATCCTTCCCGAGAGCGCGAACCAGCCCTACGACATGCGGAAGGTGATCGAAGCGGTCGCCGATGACGGTGACTTCTTCGAGTACCAGGAACACTGGGCGACGTCGATCGTGTGCGGGTTCGCCCGGTTCGACGGCGAACCCGTCGGCGTGGTCGGCAATCAGCCGATGGCGATGGCCGGCGTACTCGACATCCGATCCTCGGAGAAGGCCGCCAAGTTCGTACGGACCTGCGACGCGTTTGGCATCCCGCTCGTCACCTTCGTCGACGTACCCGGGTTCCTGCCCGGTGTCGACCAGGAGCACGGTGGGATCATCAAGCACGGCGCGAAGTTGCTGTACGCGTACTGCGAGGCGACCGTGCCTCGGATCCAGGTCATCACCCGCAAGGCCTACGGCGGCGCGTACGTCGTCATGAACTCCAAGTCGATCGGCGCGGACCTCGCGTTCGCCTGGCCGACCGCGGAACTCGCCGTGATGGGCCCGGCCGGAGCCGTCGAGATCGTGTACCGCAAGGAGATCGCGGAGGCCGACGATCCGGTTGCCCGTCGGGCCGAGTTGACCGACGCCTACACCGAACGGTTCTGCAACCCGTATGTGGCCGCCGACCGAGGTTTCGTCGACGCGGTGATCGACCCGGCCGAAACCCGCATCCGCTTGATCGAAGGACTCGAGATGTTGCGCTCCAAGCGCGAGAACCTCCCGGGTCGTAAACACGGGAACATGCCCCTGTGACCGATCCGGTCGCCGTGACCGTGCGACGCGGGCCGGATCCCACCGACGAGGAGATGGCGGCGATCATCGCCGCAGCGTCGAGTGTGCTGTCGGGCCCCGCGGTCGGCGTGTCCGGGCAGGTGGCCCCGAACCGGTGGCGCTTCTCGGGCCGCTGGTGGGTCAAACCGGTTCCGTTGCGTCGACGTCGACCCTGGTAGCGGGCGGATACTCGTCGTGGTCGACACCGACGAAGTCGTGATCGAACCGGAGCTGACGACCGTGGGCCCCGACTTCGCGGTGATCCACGACGGCGAGGTCGTCCGGCGCTACGACGGCCTGCGTCCGGACACCTACCACGACATCGACGGGTTCACGTTCCAGACGTTGCCGGCGCCCGGGGAGCTGCTCGCGCGCTTCGCGACCGTGAACGATGTGCACTTCGGCGAGGTCGCGGCCGGGATCATCGAAGGCTCCGACATCGGTCCGGTGTTGCGCTCGGAGCCCGGAGCCGAGCCCTACCCGGAGTTGATGAATCGTTGCGCGGTCGCCGAAATCGACGCGATCGGGCCCGACGCCGTCATCGCGAAAGGTGACCTGACCTCCAAGGGGACCGTCGAGGAGTACGAGCGGTTCCTCGCCGTGTACGGCACCGCGTTCGGCGATCGGCTGCACCACGTCCGAGGCAACCACGATGCGTGCCACGGCGGCCGGTTCGCCGCGTTCCCCCATCAGCGGATCGACCTTCCCGGGGTGACGATCGCGTTGATCGACACCGCCGTCGAAGAGGCCGCCAATGGTCGGGTCGACCACGAAGTGCTCGAATGGCTCGACGCGGTCGCCGCCGATGCCGATCGGCCGGTGCTGGTGATGGGTCATCACCACTGTTGGAGTCCGGACCGGGACATCCGCGACCAGTCGTATTTCGGGATCAACCCGGCGGATTCGATCGAGCTCGTCGACGTGGTCCGTCGCCGACCGGTGATCCATGGCTACTTCGCCGGCCACACCCATCGGAATCGGCGCCAGGCGTTCTCGGCGACCGGTTCGGTCCCCTGGGTCGAGGTCGCATCGGTGAAGGAGTTCCCGGGAACCTGGGCGGAGTATCGGGTCTACGACGGCGGGATCTGCCAGATCCACCATCGGATTTCGGACCCGGCAGCCCTCGCGTGGACCAACCGGACGCGTGCGATGTACGTGGGCCTGTACACGGGTTATGCATTCGGCAAGCTCGAAGATCGGTGCTTCGCGATCCCGGAGCGCACGTGAACGGTCCACCCCGGGGGCGGTCCGCGTGACCGTCGACCCTCAAGATCGACCGCCCAGAGGCCGAAAGTGCAAGGTGGCCGGTATCGAAGATGCTCAAGAACGCTGGGGGGCAATTCAGTCGAGGGGACGGATCCGGGGGATCGTGGCGCTCGCCGTCGCGATCGTCGTGGTCCTGGTGATCGCGCTGTTCGGCGGGAAGAATTCGGTGGTGGTCCTGCTCGCCGTGATCGGGGTCGCGGTGCTCGCCGGGATCGTGGTCGTGGTGGTCGGCAAGAACAAGACCGGGTTGAGCATCACCCCCGAGTGGAAGCCCGAAGCGACCGACGAGGACTACGACGACGATGACGACCTCGATGCCGCCTCGGTGACGCCGGCACCGGACGTGCCGGCGACAAGTTCCGGCGACGAGACCGAGCCGGTGCGTCGACTCGACGCACAGATCCTCGGCGCGGACCTCTCCAAGCTCGGCCAGGTCGTCTCGCCGAAGCTCGCCAAGTCCTACGCCGTGGGCACCCTCGTGCTCGAGGGGACCGACATCGTCTGGGAGCCCGGAGCCACGTCGCGTGCCGCCGGTATCGAGAACCTCGTTACCGCGCCCGATCAGGTCAGCGTGGTGGAGTCGGCCACGTTGTGGGGGAGTTGGGGCCTCCTGCGTGTGGCCACGGCCGGCGGCGACGAGTGGTGCATGCGTGTGCCGGGAAGCGTCGATCTCGCACCGGCGTTCGCCGAGTTGGGCCTCACCCTGCGGAAGCCGGACTGACGCTCGCCCTGGGTCGGGCGGACCGGCGAGCCAACACACAGAACACGACCGCCGCGGCGATCAGCAGGATCGCCTGTACCTGCGGCCACGAGTGACCGTTCCCGTTGGGGATGCTGGGCGCGACGGAGATCGCTGCGGTGACGGGAAGGATCGCCAGGACCCGGTCGCCGAGGCGCCGTTGCGCGGCGAGCACGACGCCGATCGCGCCGATCACCACCCAGACGTAGTGCCACCACACCAACGGGGTGACCAGGAGCAACGCCAGGTAGCCGGCTGCCCATCGCGTGTCGTCGTCGGTGCCGCGCATGCCGAACCAGCAGACCGCGGCGCCACCGGCCACGGTGACCCCGCGAGCGACAAGCGCGACCGACGTGCCCGGATCGCCGGGTCCGAACAGCCGTGCGACGAAAGCGTCGATTGCGCCGTTGTAGGGGTTCGTGGTCGTGTGGCCGTTCAATTGCAGCGTCGTCCGGACGAAGTCGCCCCACACCGACGGATGCACGAGTACCAACGTCAGGACCGACAACCCGGCGAGCACTCCGAGACCTGATCCGAGAATCCGAAGGTGCCGCCGCCACAGCAGGATCGGCGCGAGCGCGAGCGGGAAGACCTTGAGGCCGCACGCGGCGGCCCACGCCGCAGCGGAAGCGACTCGACCTCTCGTGGTCTTCCGGTTCGGCCCGATGCACAGCGACAGGAACAGGATCGGCGAGGTCTGTCCGAGCCCGATCGGCACCATCGCCATCGGGGTGAGCAGCAATGCCGAAGCGGCGAGCAGTTGGGGTGCATGCGGGGTGCGGTGCGCGAGACGACGCCACAGGATCCACATCCCGGCGGACAACATCGCTGCGGCGCCGAATTGCATGAGGAGCATGCCCGGTCGGTCGCCGGTCGCTGCGAGGAGCATCGCCAGGGGGATGACCGGTGGCGTCGCGACGAACGCGACCGCGAGATCGTCGCAATTGGAACCCGGTGGTGCCGATCGGCACCACGCGGTCCGGAATCCCGGTCGCAGATCGAACAGGTCGCCGTGGCGTGCGGCGTAAACCTCGGATGGATGGTGCTTCGCGAGGTGACCGGCTGCCAGGTAAGGCACAGCGTCCTGCGCGATCCGCCCGCCGAGCGCGAAGGGCATGATCATCCAACATGCGAGGATCGCGATGAACAAGCGGAACGAGATTCGACCCCGGGCGTTGCGGTTTGGGCCTGATGATCCCTTCCGGTTTCGGTCCATCGGTCGTCAGCGCCCGGCCGGTTCGGGAACGAGGTCCGGCGCCGGCCCCACGGCTCGCCGCGGGGCCCGACTCCGATACGCGAGCGCCGTGACGAGCACCATGAGCACGACGAAGTCGATCGACTGGACCACCGGCCAAGGCGGCGTCGCCACATTGGGGATGTTCGGTGGGATGAGCGCGAGCGCGACGAGCGGGAAGATGGCCACCGTGGAGTCCTTCAAGCGGCGTTGATTGCCGAGCACGACGCCCAGTGCGCCGATCAACAACCAGCTGTAATGCCACCAGACCAAGGGGCTCACCGCGAGAAGGGCGGTGTAGCCGACGGCCCATCGGGTGTCGTCGGTGGTCCGGCGCATGCCGAACCAGCAGATGGCCGCAGCGGAGGAGATCATGACGGCGATCGTGATGATGGTGTCGGTGGGGTGGGGCACGCCGTGGAGGAGCTTGACGAGCACGCTGTCGAGCGAACGGTTCGGCCCCGCGTACGTCACCGATCCGGCGAACTGGTGCATGGACCCGAGGTAATCGGACCACAGTGAGGGTGATGCGACGATGGCGCTCAGGAGTCCGAGGGTGGCGAGGATGCCGAGGGCCCAGGCGAGCATCCGCCACCGCCGTTGCGCCACGAGGAGAACCCCCAGCATCGCCGGCGTCGCCTTGAGCGCGGTCGCGGCGGCCCATGCCGCGGCGCCGTGGATGGAGCGGCGCGACCGGGGATGCGTCAGTCCCACGCAGACCGAGAGGAACAGGATCGGTGAGGTCTGGCCGATCACGATCGGCTCGAGCGTGGCCGGAATCAGCAGGATCGCCGTGGCGATGAGCAGGTGTGGCGCATGGCGTGTGCGATGCGCGAGCCGTTTCCACAGGCACCACATCCCGGTCGCGAGCATCAACGCCGCGGCGAGCCGCATCAGCATCACCCCGCCGCCGTAGCCGAGGGCCCCGACGATCAGCGATGTCGGGATCGTCAGCGGTGTCCAGTTGAATGCGGTCGTCAGTCCCTTGCAGTCGGTTCCCGCGGGTGCGAGCTCGCACCATCGGTCGGCGTAGATCGGCGACAACGTCGAGTGATCCCCGCCCGACATCGTGTAGATGGCATGCGGATGCGCTCGGACGACCTGCCCGGTCGCGATGTAGGCCAGCGCGTCCTGGGCGACGATGTTCCGAACCGCGATCGGGGTGAGTACCCAGAGCAGCAGGATCCCGAGAAAAGCGGTCTGGAGCACGGGACGGACGACGTAGCCGCGTGCGGCCGGCGGTTCATCCGGTGCCGGAGGCCCGCGTCGGGCACCGCGTTGCACAGCCTCGGTCATGGGGCATGTTTCCAGTGCACGGCTCGCGCGTCGACGCCACCATCGGTTGCCACACCCGTGCGTGATGGCATCTGGGTCAGTCGGTCCGTTCGGCGACTGCGAGGTCGGTGAGTTCGCCCATGATCCGGGCAAGCTCGAAGTCCTTGGGGGTGTAGACCCGAGCGACACCCGACTCCAGCAGTGGCCCACGGTCCGCTTCGGGGATGATGCCGCCGGCGACGACGGGCGCGGTCACGCCTTCGGCCCGCAGCATCCGGACCACGTCGGGAATCAACTCCATGTGGCTTCCCGACAGGATCGACAACCCGACCACTTCGACGTCCTCGTCCCGGGCGACCGCCGCGATCTGCTCGGGTCGCAGCCGGATCCCCTGGTAGATGACCTCCATCCCGGCGTCGCGTGCGGCGACCGAGATCTGTTCGGCACCGTTGGAATGCCCGTCCAGGCCGGGCTTGGCGACGAGTAGCCGGACCGGACCGCCCGGAAGCGAACGGTTGCGTGTCGCGACCGTGGCGAGCCCGTCGAGGTGCGCGCCCTTGCCGACGGCCGCAGCCACGCCGGTCGGCGCACGGTATTCACCGAATGCTTCGCGCAGTGCGTCGGCCCACTCACCGGTCGTGCCACCCGCGTGCGCGAAGTCGACCGTCGCCGCCATGATGTTGTCGCTTCCCGCGGCGGCACGGCGTAACTCGTCGAGGGAACGCTTGACCGCGTCGGCGTCGCGGTTCGCGCGCCATGCTTCGACATCGGCGATCGCTTCGTCCTGGACGCCGGGGTCGACCCGGAGGATCGCGTCGGCACCGCCCAGGGGTGACGGGGCGGTCTCGGTCTGGCGGTTCACGCCGACGATGACCTGTGCGCCCGATTCGATTCGCCGCATCCGTTCGGCATGCGAGGTCACCAGGCGGCCCTTGAGCTCTTCGATCGCTTCGAACGCGCCGCCGAGCGCGAGCACGTCGTCGAGCTCCGCGGTCGCGGCGTCGATCAGCTCGTTCGTCTTGGCCTCCATCACCCGGGAGCCCGCGAAGATGTCGTCGTATTCCAACAGGTCGGTCTCGAAAGCGAGCACCTGCTGCATCCGCAGCGACCATTGCTGGTCCCACGGGCGGGGCAGCCCGAGCGCTTCGTTCCACGCGGGCAACTGCACCGATCGGGCCCGGGCATCCTTGGACAGCGTGACCGCGAGCATCTCCAACACGATCCGTTGGATGTTGTTCTCGGGTTGGGCCTCGGTGAGGCCGAGGGAGTTGACCTGGACCCCGTAGCGGAACCGCAGCGCCTTGGGGTCGGTGACCCCGTACCGCTCGGTTCCGATGCGATGCCACAACTCGGTGAAGGCCCGCATCTTCGCCGTTTCCTCGACGAAGCGGATGCCGGCGTTGACGAAGAACGAGATCGACGCGAACACCCCGGTGAAGCGATCCTCGGGGACCTGCCCGGACGCTTTCACCGCATCGAGCACGTCGATCGCCGTGGCGAGCGCGTACGCGATCTCCTGGGTCGGGGTCGCGCCCGCTTCCTGGAGGTGGTAGCTGCACACGTTCATCGGGTTCCAGTTGGGCACCCACCGGTTGCAGAAGGCGACCATGTCGACGATCAACCGGCGCGAGGGGAGCGGCGGGAAGATGTAGGTGCCGCGGCTCAGATATTCCTTGACGATGTCGTTCTGGGTCGTGCCGCGCAACGCGGTCGTCTCGACCCCGTGATTCTCCGCGTTGGCGATGTAGAGCCCGAGCAGCCAGGCCGCGGTCGCGTTGATCGTCATCGAGGTGTTCATCTCGCCGACCGGGATCGCTTCGAGCAACTGGTCCATGTGTCCGAGATGGACGACGGGTACGCCGACCTTGCCGACCTCGCCACGGGCGAACGGCGAGTCGGGGTCGTAACCGGTCTGGGTCGGCAGGTCGAACGCGATCGACAGGCCGGTCTGGCCCTTGGCGAGGTTGGTCCGGTACAGCTCGTTGGAGGCTTTCGCCGTGGAGTGGCCCGAATAGGTCCGCATCATCCACGGACGGTCCGGTGCGTGGTTCACGGTTTGGATGCCGTCGGGATCTGCGGGCGCGTTCATGGGTTCCATTGTCTCGCGCCGACGGCGGAACAACCCAACATCTGACGCCTCGTCAGGTCGCGAACGTTTCGGGCAGGGCCACTTCGAGCGCTCGGCGGAGTCGTTGCAGGTAGGTGGCGCGCGGGATCTCGATCGCGCCGAGGGTCGCGAGGTGCTCGGTGCGCCATTGCACGTCGAGCAGTCGCCCTGCGCCGTCGTGTCCGTCGGCTCGGAGCAACTCGACGAGGTGGACGAGCGCGACCTTGGAGGCATCGGTGGTCCGGTGGAACATCGACTCACCCGCGAACAGCCCGTCGATCGCGAGACCGTACAACCCGCCGACGAGTTCACCGCTGTCGACGTCGAACGTCTCGATGCTGTGGGCCCAACCCAGTCGGTGCATACGGACGTACGCATAGCGGACCTCTCCGGTGATCCACGCGCCGGTTCGCCCGGGGTCGGCGCACGCGTCGATCACCGCTTCGAACGCGGTGTCGACCCGCACCTCGTAGCGTCTCGTCGATCGGCGGAGTGACCGGCTGATGCGCAACCCCTCCAGCGGGAGCACGCCGCGGGGGTCGGGCGACCACCAGCCCATCCGTTGGAATCGACCGCGTCCCACCGGCATCGGGAACAGACCGTTGCGGTACGCACCGAGCAGGGTCGCCGGTTCGAGATCGGCGCCGATGCAGACGACGCCGTGGCGGTCGGCCCGTCCGGGGTCGGGGAAATCCCAGCGTGACGGCGGCAGCATCGTCGGACCGGAGGCGGGCACCCTCGCATCATGGCATTCGGCTTCGGGGAAACCGGCGCGTGAGGGGCCGAACCGGGTCGCCCGGTACACTCGTGCCCCTGTGAAGACGAGCGTGGAACCCATCGAGGACAACAAGGTAAAGGTCTCCGTCGAGGTCGACGAAGCGGAGTTCGAGACCCAGATCGACGCGGCGTTCCGCCGGATCGCCCGGGAGGTCCGCATTCCCGGGTTCCGTCCGGGTAAGGCACCTCGCAAGATCCTCGAACTGCAACTCGGCTCGGCGATGGGGCGCGAAGAGGCGCTCCGCCAAGCCCTGCCCGAGTACTACGCGGCGGCGATACGTGACCACGACGTCGACGTGATCGCGGCGCCCGAGATCGACATCACCGCCGGCGAAGAAGAGGGCCCCGTCGCATTCGAGGCGGTCGTGGAGGTGCGTCCGGTCGTCTCCGTCGGTGGCTACGACACGTTGCGCGTCACGATCGACCGACCCGAGGCGACCGACGAGGAGATCGATGCACAGATCGACCGGATGCGCGCCCAGAAGGCCGAGTTGGAGGTCGTTTCGCGCCCCGCGATCGACGGTGACTTCGTGCGGATCGACATCACCGGTTCCCAGGACGGTGAGGACCTCGAAGGGTTGACGGCGTCGGACTACGTCTACGAGGTCGGTGCCGGCAGTGTCGTCCCCGAGCTCGACACCGAACTGCACGGTGCCGAAGCCGGCGCGATCCTGGCCTTCAGTGCCGATCATCCCGAGCCGGACGAGTCGCCGCTCGATTTCCGGGTGTTGGTGAAGGAAGTCAACACCCAGGTTCTTCCCGTCGCCGACGACGCGTGGGCCGCCGAGGAGTCGGAGTTCGACACGATCGCGGAGTTGCGCGAGAACCTCGCGAAACGTTCGGCGACGGTCAAGAAGTTCCAGGCGCAGATGCAGTTGCGGGAGCGGGCGACCCGAGCGCTCGCCGAACTCGTGACCGACGACATCCCGGACTCGTTGCTCGGCCAGGAGGTCGAGGCGCGCATGGCGAATCTGTTCCAACGCCTTTCGGCCCAAGGTGTCGACATCGAGGCGTACCTGACCGGTACCGGCCAGGATCCGGCGTCGTTCACCGAATCGTTGCGTGCCGAGTCCGAGGAGGCGATCCGGGTCGACCTGGGGCTGCGGGCGGTCTGTGTCGCCGAGGAGATCGAGGTCGACGAAACCGAACTCGACGCCGAGATCGAGCGCATCGCGCGGGAGGTTCGGGAGAAGCCGGCGAAGGTTCGCAGGCAACTCGACCGCAACGACCAGTTGCCGTTGGTACGATCGGATCTGCGTCGTCGCAAGGCGCTCGACTGGTTGATCGACCATGTCGAGATCGTCGATGCCGACGGCGTCGAGATCGACCGTGGTCTCATCGACGTCTCCTCGGAATTTCCCGACGTCGAGCACGACCACGATCACGACCATGACCATGACCACGACCATGGTCACGATCATCACCACGGAGAAGACGCCGAGTGACCATCGCCCCCGCGTACAACTACCTCGTCCCCACGGTCGTCGAACAGACCCAACGGGGTGAGCGGGCATTCGATCTGTACTCGCGCCTGCTGAAGGACCACATCATCTTCCTCGGCACCCCGATCGACGACACGGTCGCCAACCTGGTGTGCGCCCAGATGTTGCACCTGGAGTCGGAGAACCCCGACAAGGACATCAACATCTACATCAACTCGCCCGGCGGCGACATCACCGCGTTGTTCGCGATCTACGACACGATGCAGTACATCAAGCCCGACATCGGCACCATCTGTTTCGGCCAGGCCGCTTCGGCCGCGGCCGTGCTGCTCGCCGCGGGCACCAAGGGCAAGCGTCTCGCGCTGCCCCACGCCCGGGTGCTGTTGCACCAGCCGTGGGGCCAGGGTTCGGGTACGGCGACCGACGTCGAGATCCAGGCGAAGGAGATCATGCGTATGCGTGATCTGCTCGAGGACATCCTCGCCGAGCACACCGGCCAGCCCAAGGAGAAGCTCAAGGTCGACACCGACCGCGACTTCGTCCTGTCCGCGACCGAGGCGCTCGAGTACGGCATCATCGACGAGGTCATCCCATCCCGTAGTCTCATGGGTACGACCAAGGCCATCAGCCCGGCGAGTTGAGCCGAGCCGACCGGATTCAGGGGGCAGGTAGACACCGTGGCGAAATTCGGCGAAGGGGGCGAGCTCCTCAAGTGTTCGTTCTGCGGCAAGTCGCAGAAGCAGGTGAAGAAGCTGATCGCCGGGCCCGGCGTGTACATCTGCGACGAGTGCATCGACCTGTGCACCGAGATCATCGAAGAGGAGTTGGCCGAGGGTTCCGAGGTCTCCTTCGAGGATCTCCCCAAACCGCGTAAGATCTTCGAGTTCCTGAACGACTACATCGACGGGCAGGAGGTCGCCAAGAAGATCCTGTCCGTCGCCGTCTACAGCCATTACAAGCGCATCCAGTTCGGCTCGTCGCGCAACGACGACGTCGAGCTCGCCAAGTCG
>JAFDWI010000171.1 GCA_018268545.1 Actinomycetota bacterium | reverse complement strand
CACCTGCGGACAACAGGTGATCCTGGAGGTCACCGTCGGTGAGTGCGACGAGGTCGTTCAGTTCGTCGAGCCCGATCGCGAAGATCTTGTCGTACACGTTCCGCGTCAGACCACCGAGCAACGCCGTTAGTTCGGCATCGCCCCGCGCCTTGCCGTCGGGACCCAACAAGGTGAGGTCGCCGGTGCGCGACCCCTTCTTCTCGGCGCGGGACAGCACGAAGTCCTCGCCGTTCGACTCCAGGTACAGCCGCCCCGAACGCATCGCGCCGGTCGGCGGGCTGTAGCGGGGATACCGGGTGTTGCCCGCCGGGAAGCCGAACAACACGCCGAGGACGAAGTGGCGGAGAGTGGATTTCCCGGCCTCGTTCGGTCCGAAGATCACGGTGAGGCCCTCACCGACGCCGGAACGTTCGACGTCGGTGAGCGCCCCGAAAGCGTCGATGGTCCATCCCTGGATGTGCATGGTCACGATCCCTTCGAGAACGTCGTCGTCACGAGTTTCCGGTGCCGTCGCCGAGTGCGCTCGATCACGAATCCTCCAACAATGCAACGAGTGCGGTGTCGACCGCCTCGTCGAACAGTTCCGGGTCGCCCGCACGCGGCATCCGATCCCCCAACCAGTTGCGGTATTCGACACCGATCGCCGGCACCCAGTCCGCGTCGGCCCCGTTGCGTTCGACCTCGCGCAGCAGGTCACCGATGAAGTCGTCGCCCGAGGCTCGCTCGGCCACGTCGATCGCGGGCCGGGTGTGCCAGGTCAGGTCATCCCACCAGACGAACGGGTCGTCGTTGCGGGACAGGTCGCGGAGGCGGTCGAGCATCTCGGTGCGACGTCCCGCGGGGGCGAGTTCGTCGTGGAGGTCGCCACGGCCACCGATGATCCCGCGTACGACCAGCGGACGGCCGCCCGCCGCGTGCTGGGCGTCGGCGGCAGCGTCGACGAGGACCTGTTCGAGTCCGTCGAGGCCGAGTCCGTCGATGACAACCTCGACGTGGTCGAACCGGACGGTGTCGAGTTCGACGAACCGGGTGGACGCGGTCTTGCCGTCGACCTCGACGATGACCGCTCCCTTGGGCCCCTGTTCGCTCGGTTTGGGACTCCGACCCTGCAGGTTGCCGGGATACACGATGAGCGGGTGGCCATCGCCGAGCTCCCCGCGCTTGTGGATGTGACCGAGCGCCCAGTAGTCGTATCCGCCGGCGCGCAGATCGTCCATCGAACACGGGCTGTAGGGCGCATAGTCGCCGTTGCCACCGACGTTCGCGTGCAGGAGCGCGACGTGGAAGCCCTTGCCCTTCGCCTGGGGGAATCGGGTCGCGAGGTTCTCGGTCTGCTCGGCGGTCGCGTAGCTGATCCCCGACACCGTCGCCACGATCGTGTCGTCGATTCGAACCGGTACGGTCTCGACCGAATCGGATCCGAACACCGTGACGCCGTCGGGGAACGACTCGATCGCCGACCAACCTTCGTGGATCGGGTCGTGGTTGCCGTAGACGACGAAGACCGAGATGCCGGCGGCACCGAGGCGGGCACATCCGTCGCGGAAGGCGAGTTGTGCGCGCACGCCCCGTTCGGCGCCGTCGTAGATGTCGCCGGCGAACACGACGAACGCGACGCCTTCGGCGATCGCCGTGTCCACGAGCACCTCGAACGCACGCAGGGACGCGTCGCGAAGCGTCTCGGCGACCCGTTCGGGCACACCGGTCAGACGCGTGAACGGGGTGTCGAGATGCAGGTCTGCAGCGTGCAGAAAGCGGAATCGCATGCGTTTCCCTTCGCGGGTTCCTCCGGGGTGCCACCTGCCACACTAACGACCGGATGCGGCCGGTGCCCACGAAACGTCCGGCGACGGCACGTACGAGGCCGCTACGCTGCGCCTGCGTCGCGAAACGGCGCACCACTCACGAAGGGGATTCGGGCGACATGGGAACGGAAACGAGTTTCGAGTTCGGTGGTGTGAACCACGTCGCGTTGGTGTGTTCGGACATGGGCCGGACCGTCGACTTCTACTCGGGCGTGCTCGGCATGCCGCTCGTCAAGACCGTCGAGTTGCCCAACGGGAGCGGGCAGCATTTCTTCTTCGACATCGGCAACGGCGACTGTCTCGCCTTCTTCTTCTTCCCGGATGCCCCCGCAGCGCAACCGGGTGTCTCGGCGCCACGCGGGTACCCGACCGATCTGGACCTGCTGTCGGCGATCGGCTCGATGAACCATCTCGCGTTCAACGTGCCGGCGGAGCGGTTCGACGAGAAGGTCGCGTTGCTCGACGCGAAGGGGATCGAACACACCGAGGTGCTCAACCACGACAACTCCGAATGGGGCGTGGCGAGCGAGGTGACCGACGACGTCTTCGTGCGGTCGGTGTACTTCTTCGACCCCGATCGGATCCTGTTGGAACTCGCCGCGTGGACGAAACCGTTCACGCCCGCCGACGTCGCGCACGAACCGATCCGTGTGACCGGCGTGGGTCGCTGAGGCGACCAGTCGGGTCGAGTCGAGTCGAATCGATCGAAAGGACACCGCTCATGCCTCGTCTTCGCCAGGTTTCGCGCGCCGACACCGACGACCGCACGGTCATCGGTATGTACGACTACGTCTTCGGTGACCGTGACCCCGTCGCCGAGCCGGGCACCGCGGACGGCACTCCGGGCGACTGGTGGACCACGTTCGCGCTGGTGCCTTCGGTGCTCGAGCACTGCGTCGGTGGGTTCGCGCTGTACCAGAACCCGCGTCACATCGACCCCAGGTTGCGTGAGCTCGGCCAACTGCGGGTCGGATGGGCGAGGGCGAGCAAGTTCGTGTACTCCCAGCACTGCAAGTCGGCACGCTCGGCGGGCGTCCCGGAGCCTCAGATCGAGGCGATCGCGCACTGGCAGGTCGCGGAGTGCTACTCGCCGGTGGAGCGGGCGCTGCTCGCGTATGCGGACGCGTTGGTCTACGACGGTGGCCGTGTCGCCGACGGGGTGTTCGAGGTGTTGCAGGAGCACCTGAGCGACGAGGCGATCCTCGAGTTCACCTACATCACCGCGCTGTACGACATGCACGCGGTGATGACCAGGGCGTTGCGCTGCGAGTTCGACGACGTCGACGATCCGATCGTCGAGGTCCCACCGCCCGACGACCCGCCCCCCGGTGTCCGGGTCGGCCCCGCCCCCGCGTCAGCTGCCGCCCCCGCTGTCGAGCCACCAGATTCCGTTCTTTGAACGCGCGGTCATCGCTGAGCTGCTCGCGCGTGCAAAGAACGGATCTGGGGCGCTCCGAGTGTTGCTACGCGGGCGGCAGGGACTGTTGGGTGTCGAGCATCTGGGCCATGACCATCTTGATGAACTCGTCGGCCTCGTCGGTCAGACCGCCCGCGACGCCGCCGTAGACCGCGCCGGAGAACGGCACCTCGTCGGGGTGCTCGCGGGCGTACGCGACGGCCATGGCCAGGTCCTCGGTGAACGCCTCGACGACGCCGGGTTCGGTCTGTGGCCGGGTCACGCACATGTGCAGGCCGTTCGGGTACTGCTGGCCGTTGAACCGCCAACCCCTCTCGCGCATGAAGTCGTTCACGATGTAGATGTCGAACACGTCGGAGGTGAAGCTGAACAGAAACGTGGGCTTGCCGACGATGCGGAGTTCGGGGTGGGCGCGCACCGCGTCCTGCATGGCAGTCGAGGCCTCGAAGATCTTTTTCGCGTAACCCAGATAGCCCTCGCGCCCGAGTGAAACCATCGACGCCCAGGTCGCGGCGAGCATGCCCACCGAACGGGATCCGTCCATGCCGGGCGACGTGTACTTGCCACCGCTCCAGCCGGTCAGGAAGAAGTACTGCGAGTTGCGGAGTGCCTTGTCCGCGAACATGACCACCGAGGTGCCCTTGAGCGAGTAGCCGTACTTGTGGGTGTCGGCCGAGATCGACGTGACGCCGGGGACGCGGAAGTCGAAGGTCGGGATGTCGAGTCCCAGTTCCTGACCGAAGGGAAGGATGAACCCCCCGAGGCAGCAGTCGACGTGCAGCCCGACGCCGCGCTCGGAGGCCAGGGCACCCAATTCGGTGATCGGGTCGATGATGCCGTAGCCGTAGTTGCACGCCGAGCCGACGATCGCGATCGTGTTGCCGTCGATCAGCTTCGCCACCTCATCGACGATCACCTGGCCGGAGTCGGGGTCGACGGCGGCGTGGCGCAATTCGATCCCGAACAGGTGACAGGCCTTGTCGAACGCGGGATGGGCCGTTTCGGGTTTGACGACGTTGGGGTGCGTGATCGAACGGGTCTGGGCGGCGTGCTCGCGGTAGGCGAGCATCGCGTGGGTGATGGACCCGGTCCCGCCCGACGTCACCAGTCCGACCGGCTCGGAGTCGGTGCGAGCGGATGCGTTGAACAGGTCGAGTGCCATCGCGATGATCTCACCCTCGAAGCGGGTCGCAGACGGGCACATGTCACGCTGCAGCGCGTTCGCGTGCGCGTACATGCCGAACGCCTCGGTGAGGAACGCGTAGTGGCTGTGATCGCCGCAGTACATCGTGCCCGAGCACTTGCCTCCCTCCCAGGCCGCGTCCTCTTCGGTCGCCATCGTGTGCAGCTCGGCGAGAATCTCGGCGCGGGGCCGCCCCTTCACCGGCAGTGTGCGATTGACGGGGTAACGATCCGCGTACGGGAAATCCGAGCTCATGGGTCCTCCGAAGGGTGCGAGTGCGGTCCTTGTCTACCAGCCGTCGACCCCATGGCACCGGTGTGTGGGGGGCTAGGTGCCCAGCACCTTCGGACCCCACTGGGCGTTGACGACCTGCTGCGCCTTGGCGACCTGTTCGGGGAGGGGAACCTGGAGGTTCGAGAGCGTCTTCGCGGTCAGACCGAGCGGTTCGATCGCCTTGAGATCCGCGTCGGCGATCACCCCTTGCTGGTACAAGGTCGGGAACCGTGTCGGGATCGCACCACCCGCGAGATATGCCTTCGCGCCCTGTTCGGACAACAGGTAGGCAAGCCACAATTTCGCCGCGTTCGGGTGCGGCGAGCCCTTGACGGCACCTTGCGCGTAATAGTTCGGGAACGTCGATGTTGCCGGGATCAGTCGGAAGTCGACCGACGCTCCCTTCCCGGCTTTGCGCATGAGACCCGTCGTCCGTGCGAACTCGAAGTTGTTGAGCAACGTCACCTGCACGGCCCCGGAAGCCAGCGTCTCGGGAATCGCCAACTTGGTCGGCTGAAACACCCCGGCTTTGGCGAGGTCTGCGAAAAATTCGATGCCCGGTCCGATGTCGTCGAAACTGCCGCCGTTGGCGAGCGCCACGGTCCAGACCGCCGCGAACGCCTCGGCGCTCGCGGATCCTCCGGCCGTCGCCCCGGTCCGGGGATCGCCGGGAAACCCGAACGTCACGCTCCGCGGCAGGCCTTTGAGGTCGTCCAACGTCGCAGGGGACACACGGCCCGGGAGTGTCGCGGGATCGGACACGATTCCGATGACGCCGTAGTAGGCGCAGGTCCACAGGCCACTCGGGTCCTTGGCGACACTCGGCACGTCGACCCACCCGTCCGGTGTCGATGCGACGAACAATCCTTCCGCTGCTGCATCCGCGGCGAAACTCGTACCGACGTCGATCACGTCAGGCTGGTCCGGCTTCCCCTTCAGCTGCCTCGCGCTGGACACCTCCATCGCCGATCCGGCGGGAGGGACCGTGAGGTTCAACTCCAGATGCGACGCCCGTCGGAATTCCTCGAGCAGCACGTGATAGGCGGAATCGGGATCGTCGGAGATGGCGATCAGGTTGAGTTTCCCGTCGCGGCGCGCGGCGCCCAGCAATGCGTCGAACGACGACGGTGCCGAGGTCGTCGAGGCGATCGTGGATGTGGCCGACTTCTTCGACGAGCACGCGGTCGCAAACCCGGGGATCGCCGCCATGCCCGCCCCGGCGAGTCCGAGTCGCAACAACGTACGCCTGGTCATCTCACTGCGCGCGTCCGACATCGCGTGACCGTACTCCCGATGCATCATCGGTGCCAGATACTTTTGGCCCAATTCCGACCCGGATCGAGGATCCGTCGGTTTGGGCACCTCGAACCGGCCCGACCTTGTCGAAGGGCACTACGGTCTGTCGGTGCGCGCGGGCGTTCAGTCGGCCCGCGGTGACGCGTGCCCGGAGGCCGCCGTTGACCGATCCCGTCCCGACCGCTGCGCCCGATCGCCATCGGCGTCGTCGCATCACGCTCGCACGACGGCACGCCCGCCCGACGCACGCGACGCGCCGGACCCGTCGGACACGCCGCGAACCGGGTGCTTCGCTGGTGTACCGCTCGCGTTCGATCCTCACCGTCGCGCTGGCCGTGTCGAACCTCGGCGGTGCGGTCATCGTGTTCGCGTTCAGCGTGTGGCTGTTGCCGTCGTCGTCGATCACCGACGCCGGTGCACTGGTCAGATGGAACGCGTTCGCCGCGATCACCTACGCGCTCGTGGCAACGATCATCGGCGCGACCTGGGGACGCCGGAGCATCAGCGCACACGAAGAGTGGCTGATCGAGGATCGCCCGCCGACCGCGACCGAGATCGACCGGACGCTGACCGCGCCACGCCGGTTGATGATCATCCAGGGGAGCATGTGGGCGATCGCAGCGGTCGGTTTCACGCTCGTGAACGGCATCCTGGAACCTGCACTGATCCCCCGCGTCGGTATGACCGTGATCGGCGGTGGGCTCACGACGGCGACGCTGACCTTCCTGCTGGCCGAGCGCATCACCCGGCCGGTGGTGACGCGCGCACTCGAGTTCGATCCCGAGCCCGACCGCCACGCGGCCGGTGTCACGTCACGCACGCTTCTGGCATGGTCGATGGGCACGGCCGTCCCCTTGATCGGCATCCTGGCGGCGGCGATCGGGTACTTCATCACCGGTCAGGGGTCGCCGACGCAGCTCGCGGTCGCGATGGTCGCGCTCGGCGGGGTCGGGCTGGTCGTCGGGTTCTTCATCACGCTGCTCGGTGTGCGGTCGTTCGCCGGTCCGGTGCGATCGGTCCGCAAGGCGATGGCCCGCATCGCCGAGGGTGATCTCGATGCTTCGGTCGAGGTGAACTCCTCCACCGAGGTCGGCCGGCTCCAGGCGGGCTTCAATCGGATGGCAGCGGGGTTGCGCGAACGCGAAGAGTTGCGCGACCTGTTCGGTCAACACGTCGGCACCGACGTGGCGCGCACGGCGCTCGAACGCGGCATCGACCTGCGCGGCGAGACCCGCCAGGCGACGGTGGTGTTCGTCGACGTGGTCGCCTCCACCGGGCTCGCCGAGCATCTGCCGCCCCGCGACGTGTTCGCGTTGCTGAACCGGCTGTTCACGGTGGTCATCGAGGTCGTCGACGACCACCACGGTTGGATCAACAAGTTCGTCGGTGATGCGGCGATGGCCGTGTTCGGCGTTCCCGAGTGGATCGAAGATCACCCGGGCGCGGCACTCGCCACGGCCCGGGTCTTGGCCGTCGAGTTGGCGGCGCGGGTTCCCGAACTCGACTTCGGTATCGGGGTCGCGACCGGAACGGTCGTGGCCGGCCATCTGGGCGACGAACGACGCTACGAATACACGATCATCGGCGACATGGTGAACGTCGCGGCGCGCCTCACCGACGTCGCCAAAGGCGTGGCCGAGCGCGTCTTGGCCGACGCGGCGACGGTCGCGGCTGCGTCGCCCGAGGAGCGTGACCGGTGGTCGCCCGGTGCGCCCCGGGCGATCCGGGGGCGTCGCGAGCCCGTTGCGGTCGCGGTGCCGATCGACGGGTTGTCGCGAGCGGCCGGAGACCGCTCGGAGTGATGGGGTTCAGGCGCCGCTCGCGACGAGTTCGGCGATCTGCACGGCGTTGAGCGCGGCACCTTTGCGAAGGTTGTCGTTCGCGACGAACAATGCGAGCCCTCGCCCGTCGGCCACGGTCTCATCGGCGCGGATGCGGCCGACGTAGCTGTCGTCGCGGCCAGCCGCTTCCAGCGGCGTCGGGATGTCCGAGAGTGTCACGCCGGGTGCATCGGCGAGCAGTTCGGTCGCGTGTGCGACCGAGATCGCTTCGGCGAACGTGGCGTTGATCGACAGTGCATGACCGGTGAACACCGGCACGCGTACGCACGTTCCCGACACCGCCAAGTTCGGGATCCCCAGGATCTTGCGTGACTCGCTCCGGAGTTTCTTTTCCTCGTCGGTCTCGCCGAGACCGTCGTCGACGATCGAACCGGCGAGCGGCAGGGTGTTGAAGGCGATCGGTCGCACGAACTTCGACGGCGTCCCGAGGTCGACGGCCGTGCCGTCGAAGGTCAGGGCGCGCGCACCTTCGGCGCCCTTGCGGATCTGCTCGTCGAGTTCGTCGACCCCGGCGAGCCCGCCTCCGGAGACGGCCTGATAGGTGCTCACGACGAGCCGCTCCAGGCCGGCCACCCGGTGCAGCGGCGCCAGCACCGGCATCGCGGCCATCGTCGTGCAGTTCGGGTTCGCGACGATGCCCTTGGGTCGATCGGACAATGCGGCGGGGTTGACCTCGGACACCACCAGGGGCACGTCCGGGTCGGACCGCCAAGCCGAGGAGTTGTCGATCACCACGGCACCCGCGGCGGCAACCCGTGGTGCCAGCTCCTTGGAGGTCGTGCCCCCGGCGGAGAACAGCACGATGTCGAGCCCGGCGAAGTCGGCCGTGGCCGCGTCTTCGACGGTGACCGGCGAACCGGCGAAGTCGAGTGTGCGCCCGGCCGATCGCGCGGACGCGAACAGGCGAAGCTCGTCGACGGGGAAATCCCGCTCGGCGAGGATCGTTCGCATGACCCCACCGACCTGACCGGTTGCTCCGACGATTCCGACTCGCATCCCTCCACGGTACCCGTGCGTGGGCGGGTTCGCCTACCGGACCGTTCGGCGGTCGGCGGGGTCGGTGGTCACACGTCCAGGCCGAACGCGGTGTGCAGGACCTGGACCGCGCGCTCGACGTCGTCCTCGGGCACGACGCACGAGATCCGGATCGCGGACGTCGAGATCATCTCGATGTTGATGTCGTTGTCGGCGAGCGTCTCGAAGACCTTGGCCGCCACCCCCGGGTTGGTGCGCATGCCGGCACCCACGAGGCTCACCTTGCCGATCGCCGCGGTGGCGACGACGCCGGCACCGTCGATGTCGGCCACGTAGGCCTCGCACAACTCCATCGCCGCCTCGAGGTCACCTTGGGGGACGGTGAACGAGATGTTGGCCACCCCGTTGAGCGACACGTTCTGGACGATCATGTCGACGTTGATGTCCCGTTCGGCGAGGCGACGGAACAGCGTCGCGGCGATTCCGGGCCGGTCGGGAACGCCGCGCACGGTCAGCTTCGCTTCGGATTCTTCGTGTGTGACCGCAGAAACGATCGCGTCTTCCATCGTGAGATCCTCCTCGGTGATCCAGGTTCCGGGTTCCCAGGTGAAGCTGGAACGGACGTGCAGCGGCACCCGCCAGGTGCGGGCGAATTCGACCGATCGCACGGCCGGTTTGGGGCAGCCCGACGCGCACATCTCGAGCATCTCGTCGAAGGACACCTTGTCCATCCGGCGCGCACCGTCGACGACGCGGGGGTCCGCGCTGAACACGCCGGACACGTCGGTGTACAGCTCACAGGCATCGGCACCGAGTGCGTACGCGAGCGCGACGGCGGTGGTGTCGGAGCCACCACGCCCCAGGAACGTCACGTCGTTGTCGGTCGACACGCCTTGTGAGCCGCCGACCACGGCGACACGGCGTTTGGCGACGCTGTCGCGGATCCGATCCGGGTTCACCTGAAGGATCTTCGCGTTGGTGTGGTTCGTGTCGGTGACGAACCCGGCCTGGGACCCGGTGAACGAATCGGCGGGCACACCGAGATCGTGCAGCGCCATGCACACCAGCGCGGTCGCCTTGCGCTCACCGCCGGTGACGAGCATGTCCATTTCACGGCCCGGACGGGTGTTCGACACCTCACGGGCGAGGCGGAGCAGTTCGTCGGTCTCCTTGCCCATCGCGGACACGACGAGGACGAGGTCGTCGCCGCGCCGGTAGCGGCGTGCGACGTAGTCGGCGACGTTGCGGATCCGGTCGGGATCGGCAACAGATGATCCGCCGAATTTCTGGACGAAGAGTGCCACGAAGGGCACAGTACCGTGGCCCTCGGGCGACAGTTCCGATCGACGGTGGGCTCAGTCGGCCGTGGTCGGGACGTCGGGTGTCTCGTCGGCATCGGCGAGACCGATGAGCACGCCCCATTCGCGCAAGGTCCGGACACCGTCGGCGAGTGATTCGGCGCCCACGAGCGCGCACAGCGCGCGGAGATCGTCACTTCGCAACGACAACACCTTGCCGTTGAAGTCGCCACGGGCAACGACGATCGAGTTCACGAAACCCATGATCGGCAGGTCGCCACCGTTGCGCCGCAGCGCTTCGAGGTCGAGGACGATCGCCTGGGGGTTCAGGGGTGTGGCGTCCGACGGTGGCTCACCCAGCAGCACCCCCATGGGCACCTGGTAGAACGTGGCGAGCGCGTGCAGCCGTGGCACGGTGATGTTGCGGAACCCACGTTCGTAGGCGCCGACCGCCGACGCGCTCCAGCGGCCCTGGGATCGTTCTTCGACGTCTGCGAGCGACATCCCGCGTTGGCGGCGGACGGCCCGAAGGCGGGCGCCCACCGTGCGCGAGAACGCCGCGTCGATCTCGGTGTCGTCGTTGCGGTCGGTGGGTTCCGTCGACTCGGCGACGTCCACCTGATTCGTCTCGACCACGTTTGCTCGCTCCTTCGGACCCGGTCCGTGTCGAGTGCGTCGTCTTCGATCTTGGCACACAGACCGGGGAGGGGGCCGCCATGACGCCGGATCTCGGCGGCGCACTTGGTATCGTCAGCGGACGATGGGAACCGACAAACGTGAACGCCAGAAGGCCAACCGGGCCGCGAAACTCCAAGCTCAGGCCGCCCAGGACAAGGTGGATTCGCGCCGACGAGGCGCGATCGGGTTCGTCGTGGTGATCGCCGCGGTTGCTGCGATCGCCGGACTGATCTATCTGGGCAAGGGTTCCTCGAAGGACTCCGCGTCGGCTTCGTCGACGACGGTTGCAATGTCGGACACCGCGCCGGCGACTACGGTGTCGTCCAAGCTCGTGGACAAGAAGTTCACGTTCGGCACGACGCCGTGCCCACCGGCCGACGGCTCGGCGAAGCGGACGCTCACGTTCTCGGCGCCACCGAAGAACTGCCTGGTGGCCGGCAAGTCCTACACCGCGACGTTCGACACGAGCGCAGGCAAGGTCGTGGTTGCGCTCGACACGACCAACACGCCGGGAACCGCGAACAACTTCGTGTTCCTGTCGCGCTATGGCTACTACGACAACACGCAGTTGTTCCGGGTCAACTCGGGGATCGACATCATCCAGGGTGGCTCCCCGCACACCCAGTCCAATGCCGACCCGGGGCCGGGCTATACGCTCAAGGACGAAGGCAAGTTCAACGCGGATGCCACGCTTGGCGGCTACAAGTACACCCCGGGTGATCTGGTGATGGCGAGGTCGTCGGGGCCCAACAGCGCGGGGGCCCAGTTCTTCTTCGCGACTGGCGAGAAGACGTCCCAGCTCGACTCGCAAGGAACCTATGTGGTGTTCGGCCACGTGACCGAAGGCCTCGATGTGCTGCAACACGTCGTCTCGACGGCCAAGGTCGATTCGTCCGGCGAAGGCGCGCCGAACCCCGAGGTGACCGTGAAGTCGGTGACGATCAGCCAGAGCTGACCGTTGTGCCGACGCTGGGGCCGGGAGCGGTCAGCGGCTGAGGCCCGACAATTCGGCTGGTTCGCCTCCGAGGCGTACATCGACCGATCCTGGACCCGCTGCGCTCCAGTCGCCTTCGGGCGATCGGATCACCGCGGTGGACGTGTCGACG
This sequence comes from Actinomycetota bacterium, assembly GCA_018268545.1. Lineage (GTDB taxonomy): Bacteria > Actinomycetota > Acidimicrobiia > Acidimicrobiales > Iamiaceae > JAFDWI01. The sequence goes on along the minus strand of JAFDWI010000171.1, from coordinate 2,965 downwards.
CCGATCAGCACGAGGTCGGCGTTGCTCAACTGGCGCAGGCGATGCAGCGCATCGGCGTGCCAGGTTTCGTGACGCGGTACCACCGCGACACGATCGATGAGGCCGAGCCCGACCGTGAACGCGCCACCACGGTCATCCACCATCGGGTCGCACAGCACCTGGGCGCCCGCGTCGGAACCGGCGATGGTCGCACCGTTCGCCCACGCGGTGACGATCGCGTCCCACGCGGGTGTCTGTTTCAACGCCGATCGGGCATGCAGTGCTGCCGGTCCGACGAGGTAGACGAAGCGAGCAGCGGCGATCACGTCCGCGTTGGCCGCGTCCATCGCGTCGGCGCGTGTGAGGACGCGGAGCGCACGCACCCCGACGCCGAACGCGGCGAAGTGCGCGGTCGCGGCGTCGGTCAACCGGTCGGGATGTTCGAACGCGGCGGCGGTCGGCAGCACCACGACCTCGTCGGCGCCGGCGCCTTCGGCGAGTTCACGGTTGAAGGTGCAAACATCGCTGAAGGGGTCGCCACCCACCAGCGCGAGGGTTCCGGACATGCTGGACGCTCCCGTGTCGTCGAAGTCGATCGTCGACTCCGAACGCTACAACAGCTCCATCGAGTCGTCTGGCCCGAGCGTCGGCCAATTCCTTCGTGCTGCGGTCCTCGCGAAGCGCGCCGTATCGATCACGGTCGAGGAGCCGTCGCGAACGCCTCCATGGCCGGTTGGCCCGGCACGCTCCACTGCAGGCCGATCGCGTCGCCGGCGTCGTCGACATCGAGGATCATCCTGCCGCCGTAGCCGGAGCCGCCGGGAAGGCCCGAGGTGTCGAACGCACGGATCTGCCCGGTCACGACGTTGTAGGACGCGAGCAACATCGTGTCGTTCGCGACGTCGGTGATGTCAGCGACTGCGACCGTGCCGTTTTCGCTGATGCCCACCGCCGCGGTCGGCGGGTTCTGGAACGGGCCGAGCGAAACGGCGGTGGGCCCGCCGGTGGCGAGATCCGTCGGGATCCGGTACACCACGGGAGGACCGTTCGTTCCCGGTTCGAACGCGACGAGCCAGCCGCTCTCGGTGAACGCCCCGGGCATCGTGCCCGCCGCGACGGTGAGACCCTGGGCCGATCCGAACCCGATGGTCTGCCCGGTCGACAGCTCGGTGGCGAACAACGGTTCGGCGCCGGCACTGCACGTTCCCACGGCGATTCCCGCCGAATTCACCCGCGTCACCGCCCCCGCGCATCCTGGCGGCATCGCAACCGGCAGGTCGACCGCGTGCACGCTGTCGTAGACGTGGTCGCCACACGCGATGTAGCCGTTGTCGGCAAGCATCCCGCGGGTGAGACCGTAGACCGTCGGGCTGCAGTCGAAGAGGTTCCACGTGTCGGTCAACATGTTGTAGAGGCCCATCTCGTCCCCTGCGTGCAGGAGAACGACGTTGTCGTTGTTGACGTCGAGCACCGTCCCGATGGTCGCGCCCTGCGGGAGCGTCGATGACGGGGGAACGTTCGGGATCTGGGTGAACGTTCCCGTCACGGTGTCGTACGCGACCGCGACGTCGGTGGCGTTCCCCGTTCCGGCGGTCTTCTGCGCGATGCCGACCGCGATGCCGGCGTTGTTCATCGAGTGGGGCAGGAAATCGTCGAAGGCGGCAGGAACGATCACGTGCATCGTCGGGTTCGGTGTGCAACCGGCCACCGCCAACGTGACAGTGACCACCAGTGCCGCGATCGCCACCGACCGACGATGACGCCGCCGCGACGACGCAACTGCGGACCGATCGACCCGACGGGGACGCATCCGGCCGAGGACCGGATCGAAGACAGAGGACACCATTGCGTCACCATACCGAGCAGAAGATCCCGGCGTGACGGATTCCTCTCACGGTCCTCGGGCTTTCCGGTGGGGCTCGGCTTGGCCCTAGTCTGCTGCGATGGCAAACGAGATTTCACACGTCGGCATCGTCGGTTCGGGGATCATGGGGTCCGGTATCGCCGAGGTCGCGGCCAAAGCCGGGTTCACCGTCACGTTGCGGTCACGCAAGCAGGAGAGCGCCGACGCGATGGTGGCGTCGCTCGCGAAGTCGCTCGACCGTCAGGTCTCCCGCGAACGCATCACCCAGGCCGAGCGTGACGAGATCTTCGGACGGGTCAGCGGTGTGTCCGACGTGGCGGCCCTCGCCGATTGCGACTTGGTGATCGAATCGGTCGTCGAGGACCTGGCCGTCAAGGAGGCGTTGTTCGCCGAACTCGACGGCATCGTCAAGCCGGGTGCGATCCTGGCGACGAACACCTCGACGCTGCCGGTCATCCAACTCGCGGTGTCGACCAACCGGCCCGACCGCGTGTGTGGCATCCACTTCTTCAACCCCGCGCCGGCGATGAAGCTCGTCGAGATCATCCGCCCCCACAGCGCGTCGGACGAAACGATCGCCGAAGCAACTGCGTTCGCCGCTGCATGCGGCAAGAACCCCGTCGAGGTCAAGGACCGCGCCGGGTTCATCGTGAACCACCTGCTGTTCCCGTATCTCAACAACGCCGTGCGGATGCTCGAGAACGGCACCGCCAGCCGAGACCACATCGACGAGGCGATGCAGGGGGGCTGCAACTTCCCGATGGGTCCCCTCGCGTTGCTGGACCTGGTCGGCCTGGACACGTCGCTCGCGATCCTCGACGCCCTCTACGACGAATACCGCGACCCGCACTACGCGGCCGTGCCGCTGCTGCGCCGGATGGTGTCGGCGGGGCACCTGGGCCGCAAGTCCGGTGAAGGGTTCTACGACTACTCGAAGTAGCCCACGGGTGGTCACAGGTGGCGCTGACCGCGCCAGGTTGTCGCCTCGGCACGTTTAGAACCTGGCCCGCGGGGGAACTCCCTGCAAATGACATCCACACCGACCATCGAACGAACCCACCGCAGTGCCGTTGTCGGGTCACCGACCGTACCAGGGGGTGGCATCGTCGCCACGACCCAACT
>JAFDWI010000170.1 GCA_018268545.1 Actinomycetota bacterium | reverse complement strand
CTGTACGGGCCGAACGGGCTGCCGTTCGAATATTTGCCGAACGGTTCGGGTGCGACACCGGAATGGTTGTTTTGTGACGCTACGACCGGGTCGGTCGGTTCGGTGACGGACACGACCGGGACGATCATCGCAACCCACGCGTATGACCCGTGGGGGAACACCACCGCCACGACGGGAACACCGGTTTCGTTGGGATGGCACGCCCAATACCAAGACCCCGAAACACACTTCTACAACCTGTGGCACCGCTACTACGACCCGGCCACCGCACAATTCACCACACCCGATCCGTTGTATGCGTTGACCGGCGAGAGATACGGCTACGCCGACAACGACCCAATCAACGGTGAGGATCTGACGGGACTGTGGTGGGGAGAAGGGACGCTGCACAACATCGCTCACACCGTCAACAATGACGTAATCAAGCCCGTAGAGCGTACAAACGTGAAGACTGATCTTGCGGTCGTGGGAATGGCGGCCGGTGTGGCGGCGCTCACTGTCGCGACTGGCGGGCTTGGCGATGCCGTACTCGGCGTGAGTGCGGCCACCGTTGGATTTGCAGCGTCTGCGACGTCGGTTGGGATCGGTGCGGGGATTGCTGCCATTGACTGTTCCCACCGGGCGGATGCGAAGTGTGTTTTTGAGGCTGCGTCTGCGGCCGCCGGATTCGCGGGTGGTGAGCTGTCGCTCGGGGGCGACATGGTGTCCGAACTCGGCGCCGACTGGGGAGACCTCGGGGACTACATGTCCGGGGTCGGCGACTATGCACTCGGGGGCGTGTGGGGCCTCGGCTACGGAATACCCACGCTATTTATGAGAGACGCGATGGACCAGCGAGCGGCGAAATGCGGCGCGTAGTGGAAGTCCGGGAACTCCAGCGCGGTGGTTCGTGGAAGAACGTTGCTCGCGGTGCGCCACCAGCGATAGTCGGCGCTATTTTCTGTACGCTGGCGATTGGGTGGGCAGGCACGGCGATTGTCATCGTGGCAACGATCTCGCTGGCGACACTCACCTTACGCTGCATCTATCGAGCCAAACGTACGCGGGCCGCAGATCACGCCCAATTGGTTGGCGCTCGGCTCATTGCTGAAGCAGGCATGGACGCCCAGCCTGGTCAGGTCACGATATGGGCGGACAAATTGACCTTCACGACCCGGCAGGGCGTGGAGAGTACGGTTCCGTACTCTTCGGTCACAGTAGCCGAGCTTTATGGGCGATCAATCCCGATGTTTGTGACATCGGTTAACTTGCTGCGCATGGTGGATGGCAATCTTCTCTTCAAGATCAATGCGCCGCTGCGCGACGTCCGCCGGGCGCTCGGAAAAGCGGATTCGGGGGTCACGGAGTCGTGAGCATAACGGGAAAATAGACACGTCGGCCGTGGACGAACGTGATGGTTACTACGACGGTGGCCCACTCTCCAGGGTTGACGGTGATGGCGCTCAGGCAGTAATCGTGGCCACCGTGAACCCCGGCGAGCGAGCAAGCCGCACGTCGGTCGTGACCAGCGTGGCGTGCAGACGCTCCGCCAAGGCCACATACAGGGCGCCAGCGATCGTGAGATGGCTGGGCTTCGTCCATTCGTCACTCAGCAGCGGACGGATCTGCGCACGTCGGATCGGCGAGGTCGACAGCCGGTTGAACGCGGTCGCGGCACGAGCCGTGGTGACATATCCGTTGACTTTGCCGCGTCGCGGCGCGTTCGCTACTTCAGCGAAGCAATGTTCCGGGACCCACCGCTGGACCTGCGGTGGAAGTTTCGCTTCAAGAGCAATCCGCACGGGTGTCTCCAACAACAGGTCGACGCTCGCGTAAGCGTCGAGGACCAGGACTGTCACTCGGTTTCGGCGCGGGCCTCGGCGACGAGTTGCGCCGCCGACACGGGCAACACGACAGGGCGATCGCCGTGAATCGACGCCAGCCACTCATCGAACGCTCCCGGCTCGGGCATGTCGCCGATCGGGACGACCGCGAGGTCCAAATCGAGATCCTCGACACGCTTCGCCGTCTCCCCAGCCTACCGGCACCACCAACGCCACAACCCCGGCGATCACCCACGGACTGGGCCGGAAGCCCGACCGGTGCTGCCCACCACCAATGTCGACGAGGTTGTTCTGACATACGACGACCTGGCAGCCCCCGTATGTCCCCGGACCCCGCTCCCGGGCCGTGTCTCGGGTGACCGGCGGGCTCGCGGGCCAGCGCACGACGCGAAGTGGTCTCTCGACAGCAGCACGCGTCGGGGGTCTCGGGGTACTGCCGGTCGGGTCATCTCGGTGATCGGAGCACATACGCGCAGGTGACGTTGGATGAAACGGCCGTTTCGATGGGTGGGGCGAACACCGTTGGGTCGCGGGCCGGTCGTGGATCGGCGTGAAGATCGCCAGTGGGGGAGGTCTTCATTGCTGTCTCGCCCGTCGGGTCTCGGTGTATCCGGCATCGGCGTCGGCGATGCAACATTGCGTGCGGACCGTTGGGCAACCCCGCAGTGCCGTGCGCGAAAGCGGCCTGGTACATGGTCTCGTAAACGACCTGGGCTGTGGCATGCGCCGCGGGTTCCAGATCGGCCACCAGCCTCGGGGCCCTCGGGCGGGCACCGCGGGTATCTGCACGTTCTTGGGGCGCGGTCGCTGCATAGCCGGCGCGTCCCTCGTTCCGGGCAATCTCGGGACCGCTCGAGTGCCGGTGATGACGCGCAGACATTCGCGCGCCTGGGTCCCGTTCGTGCCTTCTACACTGGACCCATGTCCGTGACGATCGATCTGCCCGCAGACGTGCTCGCCCGCTTGGAAGCTGAAGCGGCACGACGCCGGATCAGTGTCGAGGACCTCATCACCGAGTCGGTCACCCGGTCGGTTGCCGGTGCGACACCATCATCTCCGCCACGCAAATTCGCGCTCGACGGTGTGGGTGCATCAACGGGCACCCGGTTCGCACGTGACGCGGACGAGTTGCTGGCTGAGGGTTTCGGGCGCGACTGACCCGACTTTCGTGTTGATCGTCGATACCGGGCCACTTGTCGCGATGGGCGACCGCAACGACCCCGACCATGCCGCGTGTCGGCGACTGTTGATCGACGCCAGAGGCGCGTTGACCACGACCGCAATGGTGATCGCTGAGGCCGCGTATCTGTTGAACCGACAAATTGGACCCAGTGGTGAAGTCGCGCTCTACGACGACATCACCGGAGGATTGTTCAACATCGCAACCCTCGAAAGCCGCGACTGGCAACGGATCGGTGACCT
>JAFDWI010000016.1 GCA_018268545.1 Actinomycetota bacterium | reverse complement strand
GCCCCGCTCATGGCGGGACACACCGGCATCGCGGTCGGCACGCGACTCGCGCCCGGCGCACATGTCCAACGGGGCCCCGAACGCGAGCTCGCCTCGCGCACCTACAACGCGATCCTCCACACCGTGCTCGGCACCACGTTCTCCGACGCCCGATGTGGGTGCAAGGCGCTGCGTCGGGATCTGGCGACGATCCTTCTGCCGATGGTGGTCGACACGGGTCGGTTCTTCGACACCGAACTGCTCCTGCTCGCCCAACACAACGACCTGCGGATCCACGAAGTGCCGGTCGATTGGGCCGACGACCGCGACTGCCCGGCCGACCTCGCCCGCACCGCCGCTGCGGACGTCCGTGGCATCACGCGCCTCGTCCGAACGTTCGCCCGTGGCGGTGGACGCCTGGACCGTACGCTGATCCCGGACGGTTGTGCTCGCAGCGCATCCCATGTCCCGCCGATACCGGAAAGGATCCATGGGTGACCACCGTCGCTCCACCCGGACTCGCCCCGATCGTGGCACCCGAGATCGAGGTGGACGCCCCGACCGACGCGACGGTCGCCGGTGGCGTGACGCCGGTGGCCACGACACACCCGGGGTGGGCGCGCGTCGCGCTGGGAATCCTGTTGGTGGCCACGGGCGCGCTGTACCTGTGGGGTCTGGGCGCGTCGGGCTGGGCGAACAGCTTCTACTCGGCTGCCGCGCAGGCCGGTTCGGCGAGTTGGAAGGCGTGGTTCTTCGGCGCATCGGACGCGGCCGGTTCGATCACCGTCGACAAGCCACCGGTCGCGCTGTGGGTGATGGGTCTCTCCGCGCGCATCTTCGGGGTGAACGCGTGGAGCATCCTCGTTCCCCAGGCACTCATGGGCGTCGCATCGGTCGGGGTGCTGTATGCAACGGTCAGGCGCTGGTTCGGGCCCGTGGCGGGCCTGGTGGCGGGTGCGGTCCTCGCGACGACCCCGATCGCGACGTTGATGTTCCGGTTCAACAACCCGGACCCGCTGCTCGTGTTGTTGTCGGTGTGCGCGGTGTGGTGCCTGGTACGCGCGCTCGAGACGACCGCGACTCGCTGGGTCGTCGCGACCTGGGCACTCGTGGGGTGCGGGTTCCTGACCAAGATGCTCCAGGCGTTTCTGGTCGCACCCGCGTTCGCACTCGTCTACCTGGTGTTGGCCGACACCCGCTTCCGTCGACGTTTCGTGCAGTCGGTCATCGGGTTGGTCACGCTCGTCGTGTCGGCCGGTTGGTACATCGCGGTCGTCGAGATCTGGCCGAAGTCGTCCCGGCCGTTCATCGGCGGATCGCAGCACAACTCACTGATCGAGTTGACGCTCGGCTACAACGGGTTCGGTCGGCTCACCGGGAGCGAGACCGGCAGTGCGAACAACGGTGGGAGGTGGGGCGCGACCGGGCTGGGCCGCCTGTTCAACAACGAATTCGGATCCCAGGCCGCCTGGCTGATCCCCGCGGCACTGATCCTCTTCGTCGCGGGCCTGTGGTGGACACTCCGCGCGCCCCGAACCGACCGCACACGGGCGGCGCTGCTCATCTGGGGCGGTTGGTTGCTCGTCACCGGTGCCACGTTCAGCTTCGGGCAGGGGATCATCCACCCCTACTACACCGTCGCGCTGGCCCCGGCCGTGGGTGCGCTCGTCGGGATCGGCGGCTTCATCGCGTGGCAGCGGCGCTCGAGCCTGCTCGGTCGGTTGGTCCTCGCCGTCTCGATCGCGACGACGGCGATCTGGTCCCATGCGCTGCTTCGCCGCTCGGCGGACTGGACACCGTGGCTGGCACCGATCGTGCTGGTCGGCGGCGTGTTCGCGGCGGCACTCGTGTTGTTCGCCCCACACCTGCGGGGGCGGATCGGCGTGGGGGTTGCGGCGATCGTGTGTGTCCTCGGGCTTGCAGCGCCCACGGCGTTCAGCCTGCAGACCGCGTCGACGCCGCACAGCGGGGCCTTGCCCACCGCGGGACCGAGCCAGGGGCGCGGCGGCTTCGGTGGCCGGGGCTTCGGACGCTTCGGGCCGCCGGGCGGCTTCGGCCCGAGGGCCCGCGGATTCCGTTTCGGCGGGAACCCGAACGCGATGTTCCCCGGCACCGGGTTCCCGCCTCCGGGCGCGTTCGGAGGCGGGAACTTCCCACCCCCGGGAATGTTCGGGTCGACGAACGGTTCACGGCGGGCATCGGCCGGCGGGCTCCTCGACGGGAGCCGGTCGACACCGGCGATCACCGCGATGTTGAAGAAGGACGCCGCGTCGTACCGTTGGGTCGCGGCGACCGTCGGGTCCAACTCTGCGGCGGGATTCCAACTCGCGACGCTCGAACCGGTCATGCCGATCGGCGGGTTCAACGGTTCGGACCCGAGCCCGACCCTCCAGCAGTTCAAGGGCTATGTCGCCGACCGTCGGATCCACTACTTCATCGGTGGGGGTTTCGGTATGGGAGGCGGCTTCGGAGGTGGCCGCGGTGGGACGTCGACATCGAGCGAGATCCGGAGTTGGGTCACGCAGAACTTCCCGCCGACCACGGTCGACGGGGTGACGCTGTACGACCTCACCCGCCCCATCGGAACCTCGGGCGGTTCTGCGGGTTGACCAGTGCGTCAGGTGCCCGAGACCGACACGTCTCGGATGACCAGGCTCACACCCGCAGCTCCCATCGGCAACCACTCGACGTCATTGCCGATGGCGACGATGTCGAGCAGCATCCGCTGCAACGTCGACGCGATCGTGAACTCCCGCAACGGTTCGCCGAGTGACCCCCCTGCGATCCGCAGGCCTTCGGCACCGGTCGAGAAGTCACCGCTGACGGGGTTGACCCCCGAATGCAATCCCGACACCGACGACACGAGGATCCCGTCGCCGACGGCCGCCACGAGCGCTGGTTGGTCGTCGTCACCGGGTGCCAACTGCACGGCCCGCGCCCCGACACCGGGTGTGGATGAGAACCCGCGGACCGCGGACCCCGTCGACACGGCCCCGGCTCGGCGCGCCGAATACGTGTTGTGCAGGAACTGTTCGAGCCGGCCGCCGTCGATCAGGACGTTCCGGCGGGTCGCGAGACCCTCGCCGTCGGCCTCGGTCGCCCGATACGCCCGAGGATCCGTCGGGTCGTCCACGAGCGTGACCATCGGATTCGCGATTCCTTCGCCGAGCCGGCCGGCGAACAGCGAACGACCTTTGTTGACCGCCTCACCGTTCATGGTACCGGCGACGATCCCGAGGAACTGGGCGGTGACGAAAGGGTCCAACACGACGGTCATCCGGCCGCCGGAAGGTTTGACCGCCCCGAGCAGGCGTGTCGCACGCTCGGCGGCTTCGGTCGCGGCCGCAGCCACGTCCAGGTCGGCAGGCTCGCGCCCGACCGAGAAACCGAATCCGGTCTTGGTCTCGTCGCCGTCGGTCGCCAACGGGTATGCACCGACGTAACACGCCGATTCGCGGCCGACCGAACGGATACCCGTCGTCGAGACGACGACCCCCTCGCCGATCCCGTCGGCGTACTCGGCCGACTCGATCCCCGAGATCCGCTTGTCGGCCGCGCGTACCGCCGCTTCGAGCTCGAGGGCCATCGCGACCTTGTCCGCGGTCGGCACCGACGCGACCGACTCGCGGTAGAGGTCCAAGGTCGGCACGGCAACCCCGTCGGGTTCGGCGAGACCGAGAAACTCGTCGGGCGTGGCGAACGTGGCGTTGTCGCGGGCCTCGGCCAGCACCTCGCCGAGCACGTCGGCGTCGAGCGAGCCTGCGTACGCGAACCCCTGGCGGTTCCCAGCTATGACCCGCACACCGACCCCTGCGGTGCCCGCGGAGGACAGCGACTCGACGTCACCTTCGTACACGCGGATCTCGGTCTCGGTGCTGCGTCCGACCACGACCTCGACCTGTTCGTCGTCGCGGGCCCAGCCGATCACCCGATCGGCGATGGCGAGCAGTTCGTCGCTCATGCGGCCTGTCCTCCGACGGTGAGGCTGGTGACCCGCAACGTCGGGACACCATCGCCGACGGGAACGCCCTGGCCGTCTTTGCCGCACGTTCCGGGGGGGCCGAACGCAAAGTCGTTGCCGACGGCGTCGATGTTGGCGAGCACCTTCGGGCCGTTGCCGATGAGGTTGCCTTCACGCAGCGGTTCGGTGATCTGCCCGCCTTCGATCAGGTACGCCTCGGTCATCCCGAACACGAAGTCACCGGTCGCGGTGTTCACCTGGCCTCCGCCGAGCTTCGCGACGTACACACCGTGGTCGGTGCCCGCGACGATCGCTTCGGGGTCGTCGGTGCCGTCCAGGATGAACGTGTTGGTCATCCTGACCATCGGCAGGAACTTGTAGCTCTGGCGCCGACCGTTGCCCGAGCGCGCCCGTCCTTCTTTGCGTGCCCGGAGGAAGTCCCACATGTAGTCGGTGAGGATCCCGTTCTCGATGAGCACGTTGCGCTGTGCCGGGGTGCCTTCGTCGTCGACCGCGTACGCGCCCCACTCGCCGCCGACGGTTCCGTCGTCGATCAACGTGATCAATTCCGACGCGACCTTCTCGCCACGCCGCCCGGCGAACACCGAAGCGCCTTTTGCGATCAGGTCCGCTTCGAGCCCGTGCCCGCACGCTTCGTGGAACAACACGCCCCCACCGCCGGGCCCGATCACCACGGGCATCTCACCGGTCGGCGCTGGCCGAGCGGCGAGCTTGGTTCGGGCACGCTGTGAGGCCGCTCGACCGAGCTCGTCGACGTCGTAGCGGTCGAACAGCTCGAACCCGACGGTGTGGCCGACGGCTTCACGGCCGGTCTGCATGCCGGTGTCGCCCGTCGCGACGGCACCCACGCTGAAGAAGGTGCGCGTCTGGTCGTCGCCGGTGAGCAGCCCGTCGGAGTTCGCGATCACGACCCGGCGGCGCGAATCGCCGTAGCTCACGGCGACCTGGGAGATCTCCGGCGCGTCGGCTCGGGCCGCATCGTTCGCCCGGAGGAGCAACGCCACCTTGTCGGCCTTGGCGACATCGCCGGGCCGGACCGACGGTGGGGAGGGGTGGGCGACGTCGTGTGCGACGAGCGCGATCTCGTGCACGCGTCCGTCATCACGATGCGCGGCCGCAGCGGCGGCACGGGCCGCGGCGGCGAGGCCCGTGGCGCTCAGATCCGCGGTGTGTGCGAACCCGGTCGTCTCGCCACGCACCACTCTGATCCCGGCACCCCGGTCGCGTCCCGACGACAGCTCCTCGATGCGACCGTCGTCGAGGTAGGCCGACGTCGAGGCCTTGTCCTCGGCGAACACCTCGGCGAAGTCGCCGCCGGTTCGCAGCGCCTCGGCGAGCGTGGCCGACAGCGTGTCGGCATCGATCAGATCGGGAATGGACACTCGAGCCTCCTGGTCGCCGGAACCGGACCACCGTTGACCCGACAACGAGGCGACGCCGTTATCGTACCGGGGATGCCTGCCGCGCCCGTTCCGCTGTCGAAGCGGGGCGCCGAAGTGGTACGCGCGTGCCGATGACCGGTGAAACCCGGGAATCGGACGTCGCGGACGTCGGCCGACGCCGGTGGCGGGACCTGCCCGACGAGGCGACCGCGCGCCGCCGCCTTCGTTGGTGGCGCGAGCTGTTGCTCGTCCTGGTGTTGTACGAGGTGTACACGCTCGTGCGCAACACCTTCGGGTCGTCGGGCAACTCGATCAAGTCGGTCGTCTCGGACAAGGCGGTTGCCGTCGCGCTCGGGCACGCCCACGATGTGATCGGACTGGAAAAGCGTCTCGGGCTGTTCTTCGAACCGCACCTGCAGCACTGGTATCTCGGGCTCCCTGCCCACGGGTTCATCAAGTTCTGGAACATCTACTACGGGTCGTTCCACTTTCTCGTGCCGATCGCGATCCTGATCTGGCTGTTCCGGCGCTTTCCCCAGGACTACGCGGTGTGGCGCAATGCGCTGGTGATGACCACGTTGCTCGCGCTCGTGGGATTCGCCGCCTTCTCGCTCATGCCACCACGGTTGCTCGACTTCCACGGCGAGTTCGGTGGGTGCAGCCTGCCGGCGCACTACGTGCTCGCGAACCCGCGCCTCGCGTGTCGCCAGTTCGGGCTCGTCGACACGCTGGCCACCTACGGCGGGCTGTGGAGCTTCGGGAACACGGCGATGGCGCACGTGTCGAACCAGTTCGCGGCGATGCCGAGCCTGCACATCGGCTGGTCGACGTGGTGCGCGGTCGTCGTCGCGCCACGTGCCCGTCGCCGCTGGGTGAAGGTGCTCGTGATCGCGTACCCGTTCGCGACGTTGACGTGCATCCTGGTCACGGCGAACCACTACTGGCTCGACGCGGCCGGCGGCGTGCTCACCGTCGCGGTGGGATCACTCCTGGGTTGGCAGCTCGCGCTCGTCGTGCACAACTGGGCCGACCGACGTGTTACCAGAGGCGAACTCGAGACCGCGGCGTGACCGGCACGGGACGAACCGGCGTTGCTGCGTGGGCGACGCGACGGGGTGTGTTGCGGGTCCCGGCGATCACCGTCGGGTTCTGGATCGTCAAGGCACTCACGACGTCGATGGGCGAATCCGCATCGGACTACCTCGTCTACGCGATGGTGCCGGAGATCGCGGTCGGGCTCGCGTTCGTCGCGCTCCTGGTCGCGCTCGTCGTCCAGTTCCGGGTCGGCCGTTACGTCGCCTGGGCGTACTGGTTCGCGGTGTCGATGGTCGGGATCTTCGGCACGATGGCCGCCGACGCGATGCACGTGGCGCTCGGCGTTCCCTATGCGGCGTCGACGATCCTGTACGGCGTCGTGCTCGCCGCCGTGTTCTTCACCTGGCATCGCGTCGAGGGCACCCTGTCGGTCCACAGCATCGACACGCCTCGCCGTGAAGCGTTCTACTGGGCCGCGGTCGCGTCGACGTTCGCGATGGGTACGGCCCTGGGTGACGTCACCGCCAACACGCTCGGACTCGGCTACTTCCCCTCGGCGGTGCTGTTCGCGGTTCTGATCTCGTTGCCGGCGATCGCGTACCGGTTCTTCCGACTCGACCCGGTGATCGCGTTCTGGGCTTCCTATGTGGTCACCCGGCCGCTGGGCGCATCGATCGCGGACGGCCTCGCGAAACCGACCGCGGCGAGCGGCCTCGGTTGGGGCGACGGTCCGGTCGCGCTGGGCCTCGCGGGTTGCATCGTCGTCGGGGTCGCCTGGTTCGCCTGGTCGAAGTCCGACGTGCAGGTTTCCGCCGACACACCGGACGAGTCGGCCTGAGAGGCTGTCGCTAAAGTCCGCCCAGGTCAGTGGCGGTGTGGCGAAGTGCTGCCAAGGACGCAGGACGAAGGCGCACACACAGTGCGACGAGGACGAGGACGCAGGCCAGAACGAGTCCACATCGGCTCTGAGCGGGCATGATTTTGGCGACAGCCTCTCAGTCACCGCGCTCCGCATCTCGGCAATCGATGTCGACTCGCGGTACCCTTGGGTGAGGCACCTCCGCGGATCGGACCTGCCGACGAGCCATCGATCGAGGCGATCTTCGTGCCCGAGTACCTGTCCAGCATCAATTCCCCCCGCGATCTGCGGCGACTCGGCTACCCCGAGCTCGACGCGCTCGCCGAGGAGATCCGCCACTTCATCGTCCAGTCGGTCGCGGCGAACGGCGGGCATCTCGGTTCGAATCTCGGCGCGGTCGAGCTCACGATCGCGCTGCACCGGGTGTTCCACTCACCCGACGACCTCATCTTGTTCGACACCGGGCATCAGGCGTACGTCCACAAGATCCTCACGGGCCGCCGCGACGGGTTCGCCACGTTACGTCAGCCGGGCGGGCTGTCGGGCTATCCGAGCCGCGCCGAGTCCGAACACGACTGGATCGAGAACAGCCACGCATCGACCGGTCCGAGCTACGCGTTCGGTTTTGCGACGGCGTTCGATCAGCAGCACATCGTCGATCGGCGGGTGGTCACGATCATCGGCGACGGGGCGATGACCGGCGGGCTCGCCTATGAAGCTCTGAACAACCTCGGTCATTCGGGCCGTCGGGCGACCATCGTGTTCAACGACAACGGTCGCAGTTACGCACCGACGGTGTCACGGATCTCCGAGGGTGTCGCCAAGCTCCGACTCCACCCGTCGTATCTGCGTCAACGCGCGAAAGTGTCGCGCATGGTGCGCGACGTCCCGGTCGTGGGTGACCATCTGGTGTGGGGGCTCGAAGGGGCGTTGAGCGGCCTTCGGGAAATGATCGAGCCGACCGAGTTCTTCGAGACGCTCGGCGTCCGGTATTCCGGACCTTTCGACGGCCACGACATCGCCGCGCTCGAGCGGGCGTTGCGGAACGCGGCGGACTACGACGGCCCGGTCGTCGTGCACGTGCTGACCCAGAAGGGTCGGGGCTACCCGCCTGCCGAGGACGACGAAGAGAAGTGCCTGCACGACGCGCCTCGTTTCAACCCGGAGATCGGGCCGCAGCACGTCCCGGGTGGGCCTCCGTCGTACACGGGCGCGTTCACCGAGGCGCTGATCAAGGAGGCCGAGGCGCATCCGGAGATCGTGGCGATCACCGCCGCGATGCCCGGGTCGACCGGCCTGCTCGGGTTCGCCGACCGGTTCGCCGACCGGTTCATCGATGTGGGGATCGCCGAACAACACGCGGTGGCCTCGGCGGCGGGCATGGCGATGGGCGGACTGCTTCCGGTCGTCGCGATCTATTCGACGTTCCTGACCCGCGCGCTGGACCAGGCGATCTACGACGTCGCATTGCACGACCAGAAGGTGATCTTCGCGATCGACCGTGCGGGGATCACCGGCCCCGACGGCGCCTCCCATCACGGCATGTTCGACCTCGTGTGGCTGTCGAAGATCCCGAACATGACCGTGTTCGTCCCGTCGTCTTACCAGGAACTCCAGCAGATGCTGCACGATGCCGTCGAGCACGCGGAAGGGCCGGTGGCGATCCGGTACCCGCGCACCGCCGCGATCAGCGTCGAGGAGTTCGAGGTCGGTTCCGGGTTCGAAGCCAGGTTGGTGCGTTCCGACGAGCAGGCCCGGGTCTGTGTGATCGGGGTGGGGAAGCTGCTGGCAGAGGCGATCACGGCTGCTGACCGGCTCGCGGAGTCGGGGGTCGGCGTGACGGTGTGGGATCCGCGGGTCGTGCAACCACCCGACCCGGCGATGATCGCGGACGCGGCACGCCACGAGGTTGTCGTCACGATCGAGGACGGCCTCGGAGAGGGCGGCGTCGGTTCGATCATGACGGCCTTGGTCTCTGCGGCCGCGGCGGACTCCGGCGCCGACCGTCCGCCGTGGACTCTCAACCTGGGGCTCCCACGAGCGTTCGTCACCCACGGCGATCCCGAGTCACTGCTTGGCGAAGCCGGTTTGGACGCGGACGGCATCGTCGACGCCGTGCGGGCCCGTCTGCGCTGACCGGCCCGGTCGCCTCGGCGTCAGGCGTCAGGTGTCAGGCGTCGGTTGTGGCGACCGACGTTGCGCCTTCGGCGGACGTGAAGTACGGGTGTTCGCCGGTGTCGTGGTCGGTCACGTCGACGCCCTCGGTGACTTCGGGGACCGCTTCGATGGCCGTCTTGGTGATCCCGCCCTTCAGGGTGAGCCAACTGATCGAACAGCCGTGACAGCCGCCGCCCATGAGCACGAAGACCTTGGTGCCCTGCACGCCGGCGAGCTGGGCGAACCCTCCGTGTTGGTCGAGCATCGGGTTGACGATCTTCTCGATGACGACGCGAACCTTCTCGGCGATGTCGCCGTCGGCCGAGAGGTCGATGCCGGCGAGCGGGTCCGGCTTGTTCGGGTTCCGAAGCACCAACCCGCCCTGTTCGGGATCGTCGGGCAGGTCGAGTGTCGCACCGCGCAGCGCGTCGACGGACGCTGCGGGGATCACGACCCGCAGCCCGTCATGTTCGTCGACGATGTCGACGTCGGCACGGTTGCCGGCCGACTCGAAGGCCAGGTCGTACACGTAGTCGGAGCCGTTGGCGCCGGTCACCTCGACCCACAGCGCAAGATCGTCGGCGTCGTCTTCTGCGGCGAGGAGCTCGCGGATGTCCAGCAGTGCCCGGTCGGTCACGGTGAGTACGGGGATTGTGGCAGTCGCATCCATGACGAGTGCCAAGCCTATCGTTCATTCGGCCCGGCCCATCGAGCGCAGATCCGGACGCTGCCGCCGGACATGTTCGCCGGGCGAGTACGGTGAAGGACCGTGAGCATCCCGGTGGGCACCAGAGAACGCTGGCAGGTTCGTGAATCGGGCACGTTCTACTGCCCGGGCTGCGGGTCGGAGCGCGCCTACCGTCACCGACGATCCCGCAACTGGCTCGTCGTCGGGATCCCGTTGATCCCCAAAGAGGTCACCGGTGACGTGTACGAGTGCCAGACGTGTCACCGTTCCTACGACGAACACGTCATCACCTCACCGCCCACGTCGGACCTGGCGACGCGCCTGCAGCGGATCACGCGTGCCGCTTCGGTGCTCGCCGTGCTCGACGGCGACCCCTACGACCCCGCGAGTCGCCGTGTTGCGGTGTCGGTGATTGCGGGCGCGGGGCTCCCCCACTATTCGACGACCGATCTCGACGCCGACCTGCGCAGCATGGATGTCCGACACGTCGAGGCCGATGCTCGCGGACTGATCATCGACATGGACATGGCCGCCCGGGAACGCCTCGTCCTCGACGTCGGCCACGTCGCCACGGCGACCGGGAGGTTGTCCGAGACGAACCGGGCGATGATCGACCGTCTGGGGCGTGCCTTGGAGCTGACTCCCGGGGTCGTCCACCGGATCCTCACCCGGCTCGACCAGGACGCATCGAATCTTTCGGCCTTCGCCGAACGCCCGCAGCCCGGCCCGGGTGTCGACACCGATGCCCGCGCCGGTGACGCACCTCCTCCGCCGCCACCGGACCGGTAACTTCCGAACGGACGATCCGACGGCGAGGTCTGTTCCCACGTCGCCCACCGGTAGCCTCGATCCACAGCGGATCGGTCACATCGAATCGGAGGACCGGTGAAGAACGACATTCCACTCGGCCACATCCGCGGGATCCGGGTCGGCTTGAGCTGGTCGGCGCTTCTGATCGCCGGGTTCTACGTGTACATCCTGGCCACGTATCAGTTCCCGCGGGAGGCCTGGGGGCTTGCCTCGTCCGCGTATTGGTTCGCCGGGATCGTCGGCGCGGCTGCGTTCTTCGCGAGCTTGTTCGTCCACGAGATGAGCCACGCACTCATGGCCCGACGCCAAGGCGTCGGCGTCAAGGGGATCACGCTCTGGTTGCTCGGGGGTTATGCAGAACTCGAGTCCGAGCCGAGGACCTCCGGCGCCCAGTTCCTCATCGCGGTCGTCGGCCCCGCATCGAACCTGGTGCTCGGAGCGATCTTCTGGACGGCACACCGTCAGGTTGCCGGGAGTCCCGATGTGTTCACCGGCGGTTACGGGACCGAGAGCCTCGTGGCCGTGACCTTGGGATGGTTGGCGTTCGTGAACGTGTTGTTGGGCGTGTTCAACCTGCTTCCGGCTGCGCCCCTCGACGGCGGGCAACTGTTCAGCGCCGCGATCTGGGCGGTGACCGGCCGGCGGTCCGCCGGCAGGCGTTGGGCGGCGTACGCGGGTGTCGCGCTCGGCGCACTCGGCGCCGGGTATGGATTGGTGTCGATGCAGTCGAACGACTCGATGAACGGCATCTGGTTCATGTTCATCGGATGGTGGATCGTCTCGGTCGCGCTCGCGGACCTTCGACGAACGGGTGTCGAAAACACGCTGTCGACGATGACCGCAGGCGATGCGATGATCCCGAACCCGCCGATCGTGCCCGATGCGTTGACCATCGACCGGGCGATCGGACCTGCGTGGTCGGGTGTGGTGCCTGCGGCGGTGTGTGCCCAGGCACCCGACGGGCGGATAACCGGGGTTCTCACCGCAGCCCAGTTATCGAACATCGACCCGACCAGCCGCGCGACGATCCCGCTCGCGCAACTCGCATTTCCCATCGATCGGGTCGCCATCGCGGCCACCGACGAGCCACTCTCGGCCCTGCTCGATCGGCTTCGGGGAAACGCGGTCGGACGAGTGCTGATCCTCGAAAGGGACGGCCGGGTCGCCGGTACGGTCGGGATAGCGGAACTCGACGCGGCGGCGCGCCGACGTCCACGGGCTGTGCCGGCAACCCGGTAGCGTTGCCGACCATGTCCGAGCCAGCGGCCCCCACCTACACCCTCGACGGCGACGTCGCGATCATCACCCACGACGACGGGAAGGCCAACGTCGTCGGGCCGGCCACACTCGACGCATTGAATGCGCACCTCGATCGTGCAGCATCCGAGGCTCGATCCGTGGTGTTGGTCGGTCGCGACGGCAAGTTCTCGGCGGGGTTCGACCTGTCGGTGATGACCTCGTCGGAGGACGCCATGCGATCGCTCGTGTCCGACGGTGCCGAGCTGCTGTGCAAAATGTACGAACACCCGCTCCCGATCGTGTCGGCGTGCACCGGGCATGCGTTGGCGATGGGTGCGCTGTTGCTGCTCGCGTCCGATGTCCGGATCGGCGCAGAAGGCCCCTTCAAGATCGGCTTGACCGAGGTCGCGATCGGGATGCCGCTCCCGATCTTCGTGATCGAATTCGCCCGCGACCGGCTGCTTCCGACGGCGTTCACCCGAGCGACCCTGGGTGCCGAGATCTTCGACGCCCCGGGTGCGGCCGCCATCGGCTATCTCGATGAAGCCGTACCGGCGGGTGATGTGATCGGCGTGGCGGTGGACCGGGCTCGCACCCTCGCGGGCTACCGCACCGGCGCGTACTCCCGTTCCAAGCGCCTGGCACACCAAGCATTGTGCGCGCGGGTACGGGCGACGCTCGCCGACGACATGGCAACGCTGTCGGGCCCCACCCCCTGACCTGGCGAGGCCGGGTGCTCAGACGAGGTCGACGCCGATGGCGCAGTGGTCCGACAACCGGACCAACCGGTTGCGTGCCGTTGAACCTTCTGGTCTGGGGAAGGCGTAACGCCGAGCCGAGGTGACAGCCAGGTCCGGGTTCGTGGTGCCCGGTCCGAAGAACACATGGTCGATCCGCTCGCGCTGGGCGACGAGCCCGGGCGCGACGAACCGCCCATCGGTGTCGCCCGGGTCGACGAGTGCCATCGGATCGTCGGGATCACGTTGATCGACGAAATCGTCCAGCGGCGAACCACACGTCGGGCCCGGGCCGCTCCCGTGGGACGGCCAGACGTCCGCGACACCGAGCGGTTCGAGGCGTGCGACAAGGTCGCGATACTGCGCATCGGCGCCGTCAGGGAAGGCCGGATCGACCGCCGGAACGTTGAAGTCCCCGACCACGGCGAGCGCGTTCTCGGACCGATGCACCGCCTCGATGAACGTGACGAGTTCACCCAGTTGCTCCATCCGGAGGCCGTGCCGACGCCGTTTGTCGCGGGCCTGAGGGCCCGACAACAAGCCGGTGCCGAAGATGAGATGCGTGCTGACCACCTCGAGGTTGCCACGTCCGTCGGGCAACTCGACCTCGATGAGCAGCGCGCCCTTGTTCGCGAGCGCATCCGCGTCCCACCGGTACGAACCGCGGGTCCGATACTGGAGGGATTCGCTCCGCACCAACGGCAACGAATCCACGACCGAGAACAACCCGCTCGATGCGAAACCGAACGCACCACGGCGCAACGACCGACCCGGGCCCGACGCCGACGTCAACGAGTCCGAGCCCCACGCGTCGAGGATCCGTCGGTGATCGGGCACCTCGAACGCCTCGGCGAGCGCGGCGATGTCGAACCGTTCACCCAAGGCTCGACCGATCGCTGTCGCCCGTTCCGCGACGGCCGGCGCGGCCAGGTCACCGATCGCGGGAAGCGCGGGCCCACCCGGGACGGGGTGCGGCGAGAGCAGGAAGGTGTTCCAGAACACCAGACGGATGGGTCGAGGTTCGGTCATCGGACCGACGATGCTACCGGCGGTCAGACCCGTGGGTCGCGCCGGGTCACCACACCGGTCGCCGACAGGAAATGGCCCGTCAGCGTGCGGTCGAGATGCTCGACACGCCAACGCAACATCTTCTCGTACAACTCGGCCATGACCGACGCGTAACCCGGGTCGGGGGCCAGGTTCGTGACCTGGCCCGGATCGGCGCGCAGGTCGAACAACAGCGGCGGGAGCACATCGGGCGGTGCCGCGAAATGTACGAGCTTGTAGTCGGGTGTCCGCAACACCCCGACGGCACACTGCTCCATCGTCAACCCGAACAGGTCCTCACCCAGATGCATGACCGGGTCCCGGAAATCCCATTCCCAGTGGGCGTCGCTCCGCCACGGTTTCGGATCGTCCGGGTCGGTGCCGTGCACGAAGGGTTGGAGCGGTCGACCGTCGCATTGCAAGGGCGCTTCGAGCCCCATCCATTCACACAACGTCGGCAACACGTCCACGTGTTCGGTCACCGCCTCGATCACGGCCCCCCGTGTCGCATCCGCCTCGGGCCGGGGGTCGACGACGATCATCGGCACGTGGTACGACTCGTCCCACCACCCGAGCTTCTGCACGAGCCAGTGGTCACCGCCCTGTTCGCCGTGATCCGAGGTCAGCACCACCAGCGTGTCGGCGAGCAGACCTTGTGAATCCATCCAGTCGAACAGTTCACCCAGCCGGTCGTCGACCTCGACCATCGCCCCCCAGTAGGTCGCACGCAGCTGGCGACGGTCGCGCTCGTCGGTAGGACAGCCCACGCCCGGAAGCGAGATCGCGACACCGGCGAGAGGGTGGGTCGCCATCTCGTCGTCGCGTGCCGCGCACCCGCGGAAGTCCTCGCCGTCATCCGCGGCATAGACGTCGTGGTAGCCCTCCGGGTTGCGATACGGCGGATGGGGTCGGATGAAGCTCAGGTGCGCGAACCACGGGGCGTCGCCCGCACCGCGGGTGAGCCATTCACGGAACGCTTCGACGACCATGACCGTCTCGGAATGCTCCTTGGCGAACCGGGTCGGCGCCCAGGTTTCACCATGATCGGACGCGCCGGGGTAACCGTCGCGGGCCAGGTAGAGGTCCTGCGGGTTCGACGGCACCTCGACGCCCTTGGCGGTGAGCCACTTCGCCCACGCGGGCGATCCGGCCGATTCCGGGTTGAACAGTTGCACGTCGAAGCCCGGAAGCACCTCTTCGTAGGTGGCCAGGCGCGGATCGTCGGCAGGAAGGGTACGCGGATCGAGCGAGGTGTCGGTGTACCCGAACAGCGCCGGTTCGTAACCGGCAAGCCGTGCCTCACGAGCGGTGTTGGTGAAACGGTCGTCCAGCGGCGTGCCGTTGAGCACCGAACGGTGGTTCTGTGCGTACATGCCCGTGTGCAGCGTGGCCCTACTCGGCCCGCACGGGGCGATGTTGGCCCAATGGTTCGCGAACCGCACGCCCCGGGCCGCGAGCCGATCCAAGGTCGGAGTGCGCACCACCGGATGCCCCGCGGCCGACAGGCAGTCGCCACGCCATTGGTCCACGGTGATGAACAGCACGTTGCCCCTGGGCGTCACATCGCCAACCGTACGCCGTGTGGCGGGCGCGCCCGCGCCGGCGCGACATGCGATGCTCGGCTCGCTTCCAGTCCCGGACCCCGCTGTGTGATCGAGCTTCTGGACTGACACCGGTCGCACACCCTCGGGAGACAAGGCCCGACTCGACAAGGCGACCATCATGCCTGCATGCATCTTTCATGAATCGAAACTAGGATCGGGTCGTGTCCAGCGAGATCATCCAGGTGCGGGATGTGCCCTCCAGCGACGTCGAGGTGCTGCGTGCCCGTGCCGCGTCATTGAACATGTCGGTTTCCGGCTACCTGCGAGCGTTGATCCACGACGATGCATCGCGCCCGACGATGGCCATGGTGCTCGAACGCATCGGCGGACGCACTCCCGTTCCCGCCGACAACGACGACATTCGCGACTTGATCGATGCCGAACGACGGTGAGCGTCGTCGACGCTTCCATCGTCGTCCGGCTGCTGCTCAACCGCCACGACGACGCACCGCTCCGCGAGCGCTTCGGTGACCTCCGACGAATCGACGCTCCCTCGCTCATCGATGCCGAAGTTGTTGCGGCGGTGCGCGGGCTCCTGATCACGTCCAAGCCCACGATCGCGATCGGGTTCGAGCGCGCCACACAGATGCTCGACGACTTCGCCGACTTGCCGCTGGTGCGCCACCCGGTACAGCCCTTGCACACCCGGGTCCTGGAGCTGCGCGACAACTTCACCGCGTACGACGCTTGCTACATCGCGCTCGCCGAAGCGCTTTCACTGCGGCTGCTCACGTGCGACTCGAAGTTCGCCGCCGCACCCACGACCCACCACTGCACCATTGAGACCTGGACGTGACCGCCTACGATGCCAGGGCAGAACCAGCCGAGCCCCGGTAGCTCAGACGGATAGAGCGACCGCCTCCTAAGCGGTAGGTCGCCGGTTCGAATCCGGCCCGGG
The DNA here is from genome assembly GCA_018268545.1 of Actinomycetota bacterium. Lineage (GTDB taxonomy): Bacteria > Actinomycetota > Acidimicrobiia > Acidimicrobiales > Iamiaceae > JAFDWI01. The sequence goes on along the minus strand of JAFDWI010000016.1, from coordinate 7,568 downwards.
GCACCGTGAGCACATTGCGGTCAGCCGTCAAGATCGAGGTTGGCGAGAATGGCTTGAAGCTGGTCGACGAACGCGGGAAGTTGGTCCCGAACGGTATCGCAGAGGATCCCGACATCGATCGACCAATACCCGTGGACGATCCGGTTTCGAAGCTGAGCGGGACGACGCCAAGGAACTTCCGGCCAAGCGGTGATCAGCTCCGTGGAGACTTGCGACGCGCCCTCTCCCACCACGGTGAAATTCCAGAGCAGCGCGTCGAGACGCGACCGATCCGAGGCAACCGCGTCGTCTCCGTCGTCGCCGACCAGCTCGATCGCCCGCTTCGCCGACATGATCATCTCCTCGATGCTCAGGCGGTCACGCAGCATAGAGCGGGCGCGCCTCAGCGAGGACTCGGTCGCGGAGCTTTGGGTGCAGAGCAGACTTCGCGACCAAGTCGACTGGGCGGCCGAATATGCCGCTCAATTCGCGCTCGAGATCGTCGATCAGCCAGCCGAGTCTTGTGGCCGGACGCAACGTGTAGAGCAAGTCGACGTCACTGTCATCGCCATCGTCGCCGCGGCTGGTCGACCCGAACACCTCGAGGCACGCGACGCCGTAGTTTTCACAGATCGCGGTGAGTTGCTCGGAATCTATGCGATCAATCGCGGACATGACACCGATATTAGATGCCGTGCGTACGCACCATCATGCGACCGGCTCTGGCGCCGGTCGCGACCGCTGCAAGGCCCACAAGATTGCGCGGTCGCCACCGGACCCGCCGGGAATCTTCCGCCCGAGTGGGCCGAGCCCTGCCCGAGGTGCGTCGGCGTGGTACGCCGCAACTCCCGTACCGGGCGGTGTCGCACCAAGCCGGCCCGTCGGAGCCCACCATGCCCGGAGCTCAAAGCCTCAGTCTGCGGGATCACTCACGCGTCGGGAAGTGGTTCCGTCCGGCCCGCTGCAGCCTCGCTCCGGGACCCACGCGACGAAATCGCGGGCGCGCCCCGACCCGCAGCGAAGCGCGGCGCCCGTGAGCAAGTAGGTTTTCGGCGTCTGCCCGCCATCCCCGGAGCATTCTGTGTCCTCGGAATCCCACGGCACCAAGGCGATCCTCGCGGCGTTCGGCGCGAACCTCGGGATCGCGATCGCCAAGTTCGTCGGCTTTGCCGTGACCGGATCCGGGTCGATGCTCGCCGAGGCGATCCACTCGGTCGCCGACACGGCCAACCAGGCGCTGCTCCTGCTCGGCGGGCGCAAGGCGCAACGGGTCGCCGACGCGAGCCACCCCTTCGGGTACAGCCGCGAACGGTATTTCTGGGCGTTCGTCGTCGCCGTGGTGCTGTTCACGATGGGTGGGGCGTTCGCGTTCGTCGAAGGCATCAACAAGGTCCGCCACCCCCATGAGGTCACCGATGTCGGTGTCGCCGTGGCGATCCTCGTCGTGGCGATCGTGCTCGAAGGGTTGAGTTTCCGCACGGCCTTCGGCGAAGCCAAGGCGATCGGCGGCGACGCCGACGTGAAGATCTGGCAGTTCATCCGACGCTCCAAGTCACCCGAGGTGCCCGTCGTCCTGCTCGAGGACTCCGCGGCCATGTGCGGTCTGGTCGTCGCGCTCGTCGCGCTCAGCCTCGCGCATTTCACGGGCGCCCCGATCTGGGACGGCATCGGAACGCTCGTGATCGGCGCACTGCTGCTGTGCGTGGCGACCATCTTGGCGATCGAGATGAAGTCGCTGTTGATCGGTGAGGCCGCCAGCCCGGCGAGGCGCGACGCGATCCGAGCAGCCCTGCTGGGGTGCGACGACGTGCTCGACGTGATCCACCTGCGCACCGAACACCTGGGGCCCGACGACCTCCTCGTCGCCGCAAAGGTCGAGTTCGACCACGAGCTGAGCTATGTGGAGCTGAGCCACGCGATCGACCGGGTCGAACGTCACGTCCGCGAGGCGGAACCCGCTGCCCGGCTGCTGTTCATCGAACCCGACGTCAAACGAGACCCCGCCACGGCGACCGTACCGGGAACCACTGGAAGTAGGTCGGACCGGCGAGCCTGACGGGCGCCGTTTGCAACTTCGGTGAATTCCCGACATACTTGGTCGGGAATTCATCTTCCGAAACCACAACCAACGACAAGAGGCACACCAAATGGCAATCCGACTGGGCGACAAGGCTCCGAACTTCTCCGCCGAGAGCACCGACGGCCACATCGACTTCTACGACTGGAAGGGCGACAGCTGGGTCCTGCTGTTCAGCCACCCCAAGGACTTCACGCCGGTGTGCACGACCGAACTCGGCGCCGTCGCCGGCCTCAAGCCCGAATTCGACAAGCGCGGCGTCAAGATCATCGGCATCTCCGTCGACCCGCTCGACAGCCACCAGGGCTGGGCACAGGACATCGAGGACGTCACCGGCAACGCGCTGAGCTTCCCGCTGCTCGCCGACCCGGACCACAAGATCGCCGAAGCGTTCGACATGATCCACCCGAACGAACTCGCCACGCTCACCGTGCGCACCGTATTCGTGATCGCCCCGGACAACACCGTCAAGCTGACGCTCACGTACCCGGCCTCCACCGGTCGTAACTGGCAGGAGATCCTCCGCGCGATCGACTCGATCCAGCTCACCGCGAACCACAGCGTCTCGACGCCGTCGGACTGGAAGCCGGGCGAGCACGTCATCGCCGCTCCGACCTTCAGCGACGAAGAGGCCGAAGCGAAGTTCGGTCCGCTCGACAAGAAGAAGGACTACCTGCGCTTCGTGTCGCAACCCGGCTGATCGCTTCGAGCACCACCACGTAAGAGGCCCGACCCCCACCAAGGGGCCGGGCCTCGTCGCGTGGAAACGGAGCGTCAGGTCACGAGGCCTTGACGGTCAAGGTGCCCTTCATGTTGGCGTGGATGTCGCACACGTAGGTGTACGTTCCGGGCTTGAGGTCGACCAAGGTCACCGTCTCGGTGTCCGGACCGGCCTTGAGGTCGGTCTTCGCGGCGCCACTGGACGACTTGAGGTCCTTGAAGTCGATGTTGTGCTTCACACCGGCCTCCTGGTTGTCGTAGGTGACCTTGAGTCGGTTGCCGGTCACGGTGATACAGGTCGGGTTGAAGTCGAAGTTCTTCGTGACGACCTTGACTTCGCCGTTCGTAGCGTCCGTGCAGCCACTCGCCGAGCCACCCGAACCCGAAGCTGAGCCCGAGCCCGATGCTGCGGCGGTCGTGTCGGATCCCTTCGATGCGGTGGAGCTCCCACTGGAGGAACACCCGGCGCCGATCGCGACGACGAGCGACAGGCCGGCCGCCACGCCGAGCACGCGGCGGGTCAACGAGCGATGAGTGGATTCGATTTTTTCTGAGGTTGAGGATTCTTCTGTCACAGCGGCAACCGTAACGACCCGGAACTCGATCGCACAGTGACCTAAGCCATCATTCTGTGAGTGTGTCGGATTTCACTCCGAGCCGGATCGGTGCTCGCCGCCTTAGGATGTCGCCGTGGCGATCTACCAGGCACCGGAGTACCACCCCGCCTTCGAGGAGTACTGCGAAACCATCTACGAGCTGCGTGAAGACGACGTCGACGTGATCCAGGCACGGATCGCCGAACGCCTCGACGTGTCGCGTCCGGCGGTGTCCGAGATGGTGCACCGGCTGACCGAGCAGGGCCTCGCCACCGTGGACCGCGGCCGCATCCAGTTGACCGACGACGGGCGCCGTCTGGCCGAACAGGTGGTGCGCCGTCATCGCCTCGCCGAACGGTTCCTGACCGACATCCTCGAGCTGTCGTGGGCCGACGCACACAAGGAAGCGGGCAAGTGGGAGCACGTGATCTCCGATTCGGTGGAAGCGGCGATCACCCGGGTCCTCGGGAACCCCACCACCTGCCCGCACGGGAATCCGATCCCCGGTGCCGGCTACGTCGCGCCCGAGATGCGGACGTTGTCGGAACTCGAAGCGGGAGACCGATTCGTCATCGCCCGGGTCCCCGAAGAGCTCGAGTTCGCCCCGGGCATCCTCGACTTTCTCGAAGCGGCACGTCTGCTTCCCGACAACGCGGGCACACTCACGATGGTGTCGCCCGACGGCACGACGACCGTCGAGGTCGACGGGCGCCACGTGGGTGTGTCGAGTTTCGTGAGCGAACGGATCCTCGTCACCGCCGACGCGTCACCCGCCTGACGCGGCACCCCCCGACCGGGCGGCCGTGTCGGCAAGCACCTCGGGCAACTCCCCCGTGTACACGACGTGCAGGCGTTTGGTCGCCCGGGTGAAGGCGACATACAGCGAATGCAGACCCCTCGGCTCGGTGTCGATGATCGCCTGCGGCTCGGCGACCACCGCCGCGTCGACCTCGAGTCCCTTGACGAAGCGCACCGGTACGATCGTGACCTGCTGTTCCAACCCGTTCGTCGTTGCAGCGCCGTGCTCGATCCGCGCATCGTCGAGGGCTCGGTCGGCCATCTCGACGAGCGACTCGGGCACGATCACCGCGACGTTGCCCCGCCCGACCACAGCGACCTCGTCGCGCACGACCTTGGCGAGCGTCGGACCGAAGTCGGTGTCGGCGGTACTCGTGAACGCCGGTTGAGTACCTTCGGTGCGCACCGCGATCGGCGGTGACAACTCGGGCGCGATCCGGGCGAGGATCTTCGCGGCCGGTGCCATCAGCGGCGCCGGGATGCGGTAGCCGATCGTCAGTTCGGTGACCCGCGCCCCACGCCGGTCGGGCAGATGGTCGAGGACCTCGAACCAATCACGCGCACCCCATGCGCTCGTCGCCTGGGCGATGTCGCCCACGATGGTCATCGACCCGCCGAGCGATCGTCGCTCGAGCATCCGCAGCTGCATGGGCGACAGGTCCTGGGCTTCGTCGACGACGATGTGACCCCAGGTGCGGATCTCACCTTCGGGGGTCCCATCCGCGCGGAGCTTTCCGGCACGGCCGGGAAGGACGCCGAGGTGCACCGACGCTTCGTCCAACAATGCGACGTCCTGGCGGGTCCAGACCACATCACGCACATGGCCGGACCACGGCCGGTACAGGTGCTCGGCCGCGTCCCGGTCGAACGCACCGCGAGCGGCGCGCCGCAGCAACGCGCGTGACCCGAACAGCTCGTGCAGGAGTTCCGCCGGCGTGAGGACCGGCCACATCCATTCCAACGCGGCGCGCACGGTCGCGTCGTTGCGGAGTCGATCGGCGACGGCCTCGCCCGAGATCGGGGTACGGGACGACGCCGCCAACGCGGCGAACACGGCGTCCTCGACGAACCGTCGGGCCGGATTGTGTCTACGGAACCGACGGGCCGCCTCGGCGACGATCGACGCCGAGGCGTCGACAGCGAGTTCGAGGTGCCCGAGTCCGAAGGGAACCGTCAACCGCCGACGGAGCGGGCGACGACGATCCCGGACCGCATTCCGGACGAACGTGGCCATCGCCGGGTCGCCCTTGATGCGCGCCACGTGGTCCGGGTCGTCACCACGGACCGACACCGGATCGATCAGATCCGCCGGTACGGCCAGGTGCACGCCGGCTTCACCGAGCGAGGGAAGCACCTGTTCGATGTAGGCGAGGAACAGGCGATTGGGGCCGACGACCAGGACGCCTTGACCTTCGAGCGGGAACCGGTGGGTGTAGAGCAGGTAGGCGGCACGATGCAGCGCGACGACGGTCTTGCCCGTCCCCGGGCCGCCCTGGACGACGAGCACACCGGGCATCGGGGCACGGATCACCTGGTCCTGCTCGGCCTGGATCGTGCCGACGACGTCGCCGAGGCGGCCGGTCCGACCGGCTTCGAGCGCCGCGACGAGCGCTCGGCGACCGCTCACCGTCGAGGTGTTCGGGGTCGCGGACCCGAAGGTCTCGTCGTCGATGTCGAGCAACGTCCGACCACGGCTGGCGAAGTGGCGACGCCGTTCCAGCCCCATGGGATTCGGGCCGGTCGCCCGGTAGAACGGCTCGGCGATCGGTGCCCGCCAGTCGACGACGACCGCGTCATGGGACTCGTCGGACACCGGGAGTCGTCCGATGTAGAAGCGCGACGGGTCCGTGGAACGCTCCTCGGCCAGGTCGATCCGGCCGAACACCAGCGAGGCGTCACCCACGTCGAGGTCGGCGAGGCGATCATCCACCGTCGAATAGATGACGTCGCGTTCGAATCGAGCCTGGTTCGTGCCACCGGCGCCGACCTCGACCATCGTCTTGAGCCGGTTCGCGGAACGTCGGGCATCGTCGAGCAGCCGGTATGCCCGGTCGATGTATCGCTGCTCGGCTTCGAGTTCCGGATCGGTCGACATGGCCCTCGTCGGTGGCGGTTCCCGCTTGCCTCGTCGGCCGGATCGGGTCGATCGGCCGAACGGGGGGTTCTCTACTCTACCGGCACCGGGAACGTCGGTGCACCCGCCATCGCGGAGTACCGTGGCAGCCCGTGGCCGTGGAGACCGACGCCCCGCCGGAGTCGCCGGACCGGCCCCGACCCGAGCGAGGTCGGATCGGTCGAGCCGCTCGCCGGTTCCGCCGTGCCATGCCGAGCGCACCGGTGGCACTCGCGTGCATCGCCGTCGGCGCGCTCCTGGCCGGGTCGCTCCCTCCGTGGGGCGTGTGGCCCCTCGCGTTCGTCGGGATCGCCGGGCTCGACGTGCTGCTCGGTGGGCGTTCACGCGGGTCCCGCGCGGGGCGAATGGGGTTCGTCGCCCTCACGTTGTTCGGTATCAGCCTGTTCTGGATCAAGGACCTCAGCGCCCCCGGTTACGTGATCGCGATCTTCGCGTTCGCCGCGATGTTCGCAGCGGTCGGCACGGTCGTGCCGCCGGGCCGCGGGCGACACGTCGCGCTCCCGGGAGCGTGGGTCGTCGCCGAAGCCTGGAAGGGGCATTGGCCCTTCGGCGGGGTGCCGATCTCTGATCTCGCGATCGGCCAGGTCACCGGGCCACTCGCGGACCTCGCCCGCCTCGGCGGTGTCGAGTTGCTCTCGGGCGCGACCGTCGCCGTCGGGGTGATCCTGGCAGCGTTCATCGTCGGTTCGGCCCGTGGCCGCGTGGCCGGCGGCGTCGCGCTGGTCGCCTTGGTCGCGCTCACCGCGCTGTCCTCGGTGGCGCCCCACGGCCACGATGTCGCGCACCCGGTACGGATCGCGGCGGTCCAGGGCGGCGGCCCCCAAGGGACGCGGGCGATCTTCACCGACATGGACAAGGTCTTCCAACGTCACCTCGACGCGTCGGATTCGATCAGGCGCCGCGTCGATGTGATCGTGTGGCCCGAAGACGTGGTCGACCTGGATTCCGGCGACATCGCGGACGCCGACAGCGGCCACGGCACCGACCTGTCGGCACTTGCCCGTGACAAGAATGCGACGGTCATCGCCGGGGTGGTCGAGGATTCCGGCCCGACGAGGTTCTTGAACTTCTCGGTCGTCATCCACCCCGACGGGACCTTCGGTGACCGGTACGAAAAGGTCCACCGGGTCCCCTACGGCGAGTACGTGCCGTTGCGCTCTCTGGTCACCCCGTTTGCCGGACCGGCGCTCACCCAACGTGACGCGGTTGTCGGGAAAGGTCCGGCACGCCTGCGCACCGCACACGGCACCTTCGGAGTCGTGAT
>JAFDWI010000169.1 GCA_018268545.1 Actinomycetota bacterium | reverse complement strand
CGCCGGGCGATCGACGTGAGGGTGTCGCCCGACTGGACGACGATCACGTTCGCCGGGTTCACCGGCGCGATCGACGCCGGAATGCTCACCGGAACCGGGGCAGGCGGTTGCGAGGCACCGTCGATGGCCGAGAAGACCAGCCCGAGCATCGTCACGATCCCGATCGCCACGATCGCGATGACCGCGATCCCCAGTGCAGGGTGCAGTCGGATCGTGCCCGGTCGCCGATGATCCGACCGGCGGTCCGGCCGTCGGTCGAAGGGGATGACGGTGCCGAGCGGTCGCCGAGGGGATCGGGCTGGCCCTCTGGTCTCGATGTCGTACGGGATGGGGAAGATCGCTGCCATGAGGACACTCTCTCGTCCGGGTGTGACATCGTCACGACGATGCCCCACGTTCGACTCACGCCTGCCGGTCGATCCGGCGGGACAGAACATTCGTTCGACCCACAGGCAAGCACGAACGACTGTTCGAGTCAAGAGGAAAATCGAACAGATGTTTGTCATTTGTCACACCATCGTCTACGATCGTGCACGAACACCAGTTCGTGCTCCGTCCGGGGCACCGGCGAAAGGCACCTGATGACGACGAACCTGTCGCAACGCCAACTGCAGGTCCTCGAATGCATCGAATCGTCGATGCGCGACCGTGGCTATCCGCCGTCGGTGCGTGAGATCGGCGACGCGGTCGGCCTCACCTCACCGTCGAGCGTGCACGCGCACCTCTCGACGTTGCAACGCCTCGGGTACCTCCGTCGTGACCCGACGAAACCCCGAGCGATCCAGGTTCGCTACGACCCCTTCTCGGGCGCCACCGTGGAGCGCCGACCGATGCGGCACGTCCCGCTCGTCGGCGATGTCGCCGCCGGGACCGACGTGCTCGCCGAGGAGAACATCGAGGAGACCATCCCCGTCGCCGAGGACCTGACCGGCGACGGCGATCTGTTCATGCTACGGGTGCGCGGCGACTCGATGGTCGGGATCGGGATCTTCGAGGGTGACCTCGTCGTCGTGCGCGCGCAGTCGACGGCCGTGGACGGCGAGATCGTCGTCGCAGGGATTCCCGGTGACGAGGCGACGGTCAAGACCTTCGAACGTGACGGCGACCAGATCATCCTGATCCCCCACAACGACCGTCTCCGACCGATGACGTTCCCCGCCGACGAGGTGACGATCTACGGCCGGGTCGTCACCGTGCTGCGCAAGCTCTGAGCCACGACCCCACCGGCAACGGACCCGCCGTCACCGGAACTCCTGGGTGAGCAACGCACGCAGGACACGGAATCCGTACTCCAGCGGCTCACGGTCGAGGTGCTCGTCCGCGGTGTGGGCGAGCACCGACGAACCGGGGCCGAAATTGAGCGCGGGGATCCCGTGAGCGGCGAAACGTGCCACATCGGTCCACCCGAGCTTCGCCTCGACAGGCAGATCCGCCCGTCCGATGAACGCGGCCACCAGTGGATTCGACAATCCCGGCATCGCGCCGGCGGCCACGTCGACCACACGGAACGAATCACCCGTTTCGAGCGCGGGCTCCACGACGGATCGGACGAACGCCTCGGCGTCGGCCGCCGAACGGTCCGGGGCGAAACGATGGTTGAGCGTCACGGTGACCGCATCGGGTACGACGTTCGCGGCGACACCACCTTCGACCGCCACGACCTGCAGTGCCTCGCGGAACTGCATCCCCTCCAACACCGGCTCACGGACCGGCGCCGCCGTGATCTGTGACAGCAGGGGAACGAGCCGATGGATCGCGTTGCGCCCCATCCAGGGCCGCGCGGTGTGGGCGCGCTCCCCTCGCAGGACGATCTCGGCGCGCAGCGTCCCCTGACACCCGGCCTCGGCGCGCGAGTCGGTCGGTTCGCCGATGATCGCGAGGTCGCCGGACACCAGGTCGGGCCGTGCGGCGAGCAGCTCACCGAGCCCACTCTCGGACGCCGCGATCTCTTCACGGGCGTAGAACACGTAGGTGACGTCGCTCGCGGTGACCGCCAGTGACCTCGCCAGGGCGAGCTGGATCGCAAGTCCACCCTTCATGTCGGCCGCGCCGAGCCCCCAGAGCCGATCACCTTCGATGCGCGCGTGCGCGTTGTCGTTGGCCGGGACCGTGTCGGTGTGTCCCGCCAGCACCACGCGCGTCGCGCGACCCTGCGTCGTCCGGGCGACGACGTTGTCACCGACCCGTGTGACCTCCAGGTGCCCGAGACCGCGGAGCTCGGCTTCCAACCAGTCGACGAGGGGGCCTTCGTTCCGGCTCTCCGACAACATGTCGACGAGCTGTGCCGTCAACGCCAGCAGGTCCTCGGGCAACGCGTCACCGGCGTCGGTTGCGTCCATGGTCAGACGGTCGCACCGTGCTCGCGCAGCACCTGGTTGAGCGCCGACTTGTCGTGCCGTTCACCTTCGGCGAGCCGCTTGATCACGAGTACGCACGGCAGTCCGAATTCACCGCCGGGAAACGACTTGGCGCGCATCGCGGTGACCGCGACCGACCAGGACGGCACCCGACCGCGACCGAGTTCCTCGCCGGTCGCCGCGTCGATCACGGGAATCGAACCGGTCAGGATGCATCCGGCGCCCAGCACACTCCCCTCGCCGACGATCGCGCCCTCGGCGACGATGCAACGAGACCCGATCAGGCACTCGTCACCGACGATCACCGGGGCCGCCTGGGGCGGCTCGAGGACCCCACCGATCCCCACACCGCCGGAAAGATGGACGTTCCGTCCGATCTGCGCGCAGCTTCCCACCGTCGCCCAGGTGTCGACCATGGTGTTCTCGCCGACGTGCGCGCCGATGTTCACGTAGCTCGGCATCATCACGACACCGGGCGCAAGGTACGCGCCGCGGCGCGCGGACGCGCCCGGGACGACGCGCACACCGATCTCGCGATAGCCGGTCTTGAGTGGGATCTTGTCGGCGTATTCGAAGGGACCGAGTTCGATCGTCGCCATCTGGGCGAACTTGAAGTTCAACAGAATGGCCTGCTTGCACCACTCGTGAACGATGACCTCACCGTCGGGACCGAGTTCGGCGACCCTGGCCACTCCCCGGTCCAACGCGTCGATCGCCTCGTCCACGACGGCACGAGCACCCGCGTCGCTTCCGTCGAGGGTTTCGCGGGCTTCCCAGAGTTCGTTGATGCGCACATCGAGATCGGTCACGCCCAGAACCTAGTGCCGTGTCAGGCAACATGTGCCCTCTGCCAGGACGGCCATTGTCGCGCCTCGCGGCGTCCTCGTCCTCGGCGCACTGTGGGTGCGCCTTCGTCCTGCGTCCTTGCGAGCCACGACAATGACTCGCCCTGACATCGCAAACGTCACCTGACACGGCACTAGTGCCGTGACCGAAACGGGACTCAGCCGATGCGCATGGTCAGACGGGATTCGACCAGATCGAGGGCGGCATCAGGGGCGACCGCCGCGACCCGCACGTGGCTCGCCCCCGGGGGTGCATCGAGCTCGCCTGGCGAAACCAGGAGCCCGATCTCGTCCGCGAGGCGCTTCGCGAGTTCCCACGCATCACCCGACGGCGCCTCGGCCCACAGGTAGAACGCGCCGGCGGGCATCTCGACCTGGACGCCGAAGGTTGCGAGGATCGCCGCGAGACGTTCGAGCCTCGCCCAGTAGCGCCGACGTTGCACGTCGACATGGCCGTCATCGCCGAACGCGGCGACGGCCGCGTCCTGGACCGGGCCGGGGATGATACGACCCGCATGCTTGCGAACCTCGGCGAGGTAGTGGACCAACTCCGCGTCACCCGCGAAGAATCCGGCCCTGGCACCGGCGAAGTTCGATCGCTTCGACAACGAGTGGACCGCGACCACGCCGGCATCACCGTGGGCGAGGATCGAACGGCCCGGCACGATCCCGTCGACCGGTGCGACCGGGCCGCGGCCGTCACCGTGGTCCCAGGTGAACTCGATGTAGCACTCATCGGAGAACACCGGCACGCCGTGATGTCGCCCCCACGCCGCCGCTGCGGACAGATCGTCGATCCCTCCGGCCGGGTTGCCCGGCGAGTTCACCCACAGGCACAACGCCCGGTCGCTGTCGTTCGGATCGATCGACGCGAGATCGAGGCGCCAGGCCGCGTCGAGCGCAACGGGGACCGCACGGCAGCCGGCGAGGATCGCTCCCATCTCATAGGACGGGTAGCTCACCTCGGGGTAGAGGACCGTGTCCCGTGACGGGGTCCGCAGGCGCAGCAGGTGCGGCAGGTCGGCGACGAACTCCTTGGTCCCCACGCACCCCGCGATCGCGACCGGGTCGACGGCGACCCCGAATCGGCGTTGCAACCAGCTCGCGGCGGCCCCCCGGAACTCCGGCGTGCCGACCGAAGGCGGGTAACCCGCCACCCGGGCCGACGTGGCCATCGCCCGGGTCGCCGCGTCCGGCGGCGGATCGGTGGGGGTTCCGACGCTGCAGTCGACGACGCCGCCGTCGTGGCGAGCGGCACGCTCACGGATCGGATCCAACCGGTCATAGGGGTACGCCGGTGGTGAGAACGGTGCGGGTTCGCTCATGCGCCGACCAGCATTGCAGCAAACCGCGGGACGGCCCGGGTGGCCAGACGGGCGGTCACATGCACGCCATCGGCGTCGGATTCGGTGTCGATCACCGCACCTTCACGGTGCAACGCGGCCAACACGGCGGTCTTCGCATAGGGGATGAACCACTCGACGACCGTCGCCTCTCGGTCGAGCTCGTGCCCGATCCGCGCGCCGAGGTCGTCGATCCCCTCACCGGTGACCGCGGACACGGCCACCGCGTCCCGGCCCGCATCGGGCAGATCGACCAGCGCACGGAGCCCGGAAGAGGGGGCGACACGGTCCCATTTGTTCGCCACGATCACCTCAGGGATGTGTTCCGCGCCGATCTCGGCGAGCACGGCACGGACCGCCGCGTACTGGGCACCCGGGTCCACATCGGAGGCATCGACCACGTGCAGCAGCAGGTCGGCCCGATTGACGACCTCGAGCGTCGACTTGAACGCCTCGACGAGTTGGTGCGGCAGCTTCCGGATGAATCCGACGGTGTCGGTGAGCAACACCTCACGTCCGCCGGTCAGCGAGGTGCGTCGGGTCGCCGCGTCGAGCGTCGCGAACAGGCGATCCTCGGTGAGCAGTTGCGTGCCCGCGAGACGGTTGAGCAGGGTCGATTTCCCGGCATTCGTGTAGCCGACGATGGTCACCATCGGGAGCGAACCGCGCTCACGCGCCTTGCGTTGCGTCGCCCGATTCGCGTCGATCGCCGCGAGTTCCGCTTCGAGGCGGTGGATCCGGCCGATGATCCGACGTCGATCGATCTCGAGCTTGGTCTCGCCACCTCCCATCCGGGTTCCGAGACCACCACCCTGGCGGGACAGTGCGGTACCCCGACCTCGCAGCCGTGGCAACCGATAGCGGAGCAACGCCAGCTCCACCTGGGCACGCCCCTCGGCGGTCATGGCGTTCTGGGCGAAGATGTCGAGGATCACCGCGGTCCGGTCGATCGCGGTGCGACCGAGCAACTTCTCCAGGTTCCGCTGTTGTGCAGCCGACAGTTCCTCGTCGAAGACGACCGTGTCACAGTCGGTCACGATCGCGAGCTCGGCGAGCTCCGCGACCTTTCCCCGGCCCAGGAACGTCGCCGGGTCCGGTCGATCCCGACGTTGCACGACCCGTGCCACGGAGTCCGCACCTGCGGTGTCGACCAGCAGCTCGAGTTCGTCGAGTGCGGCGTCGACCTGCGCACGGGTTCGGCCGGGAAACTGGACGCCGACCAGCACGATGCGCTCACGGAACGTCCGTTCGATGAAGCCGTCCGATGCACCGCCGAAGTCACCGAACCCGCCACGATGGTCGGAGATCGGATCGACCGCTGCATCGTCGGCGGGGGCGCCATCGTCGCCGTGGTCGACGTCATCGGACATCATCGGGCCACCTCGACCTCGGCGATCCAGGTCGACGGCCCGTGCAGGATCGGCTCGTCCGCGAACTCGACCGTCACGGTCCCACCCGGCATCACGACGTCGATGTGGTCCGCGTCCGAACCCCACGCACGGGCAGTGAGTGCGGTAGCGGTGGCACCCGTACCGCAGGCTTCGGTGATCCCGGCGCCCCGCTCCCAGGTGACCTGCTCCACCCGGCCCGAGTCGGCAACGGTGACGAAATGGACGTTCATGCCATCGGGGAAGAGCGCCTCCCACGCCGGGCCCCACACGGCCAGGTCGATCAGGGCCGGGTCGTCGACCTCGAGCACGAGATGCGGATTACCCAGGTTCCACGTCGCCGAGCGCGTGACCGCAACGCCATGGGGTCGCCCATCGGCCGGGAGGGTCGGCCCTGGGAGCGGCCGGCCCATCGTGACCGCCGCGACGATCGTGTCGGGGTCGCCCGACGCTTCGGGGGCAACCGACACGCTCCGATGGCCCCCGTCCGTCGAGACGTCGAACGTCACGGGCGCTTCGATGCCGGTGTGGCGCAGCAGCGCGTGCGCGAAACATCGAATCCCGTTCCCGCTCATCTCGGCGCGAGAACCGTCCGCGTTGTACAGCTCCATACGCCACGAGGTCGCCGAGTCGCTCGGGTACGCGACCAACAATCCGTCGGCACCCACGCCTCGGTGACGGTTGCAGACACGCCGCGAGAACGCCGCCAGGTCGCCCGGCGGGTCGTCGCCGTCGACGACGAGCACGAGGAAGTCGTTGCCGAGCCCGTGCAATTTCGTGAGGGTGCGGTGCGCTTCCACGCCCATGAGTCTCCCACGTGACGCGTGCGATCGCACCGCGCACGGCGGCCTCTCGGCGCGCCCGAGCCCCGTGTCGCGGCGACGACGACGGAACGGGTCACGACCAACGGCGCACGAGTTCCCGGGTGGCGAGATCGATGTCGGCAGCCGATCCGATGGTGACGTGCCACAGGCGCGGGTCGCGAGCGAACCAGGATCGCTGCCGCCGAGCGAAGCGTCGTGTCGCGGCGATCGCCGCGTCCACGGCCTCACCGAAGGAGCAGGAACCCTCGAGATACGCGGCGAGCTGCCGGTAGCCGAGCGCCTGCGAGGCCGTCGGCCCCAACCCGCCGCGACGACTCCGCACATCACGGACCTCCTCGAGGAACCCTTCGTCGAGTTGGCGGTGGAAGCGTTCGTCGATCCGCGCGGCTGCGGTTTCGGCATCCATGTCGACCACGACGAGGTCCCAGTCGTTCGGCGGGTACGTCTCCATGCCGGGGCCATAGGAGGAGAACGGGCGACCCGAACCGACGCACACCTCGAGTGCCCGGACGATCCGGCGGCGATTACCCCGTTCCATCCGGGAAGCGGCGATCGGGTCGATGCACACGAGACGCTCGTACAGCTCATCGAGGTCGTCGACGGCGTCGAGTTCGGCGCGGATCCGTGGAAACCGGCCCGGGAGGTCGAGTTCGTCGACGATCGCACGGACGTACAGCCCGGTTCCACCGACCAGGAGGGGCCGATGTCCGCGGGATTCGATGCCGGTGATCGCCTCGGCG
>JAFDWI010000168.1 GCA_018268545.1 Actinomycetota bacterium | reverse complement strand
CGCGAACACCAGGGTGATCGAACCGCCGGCCCCGCCGGCGCCGTTCACCTTCCAGCCCAGCGCGTCGTGGTCGCGTCCGTGGTCGATCAACCGATGGTGGGCGGACCCGACGAGGCCCGGGTGGAGACGTTCCTGGTAGGCGGTCGCGGCGATGAGCGTCCGGGCCCAGCCGGCGAGGTCCTCGTCGGCCAGTGCCGCGGCCGCTTTCGACGCAAGCCTCGCGAGGTCGGCGAGCACCACCCGCGAGGATCGATCCCGGTCCTCCGTCATCGTGGCGACGACGTGCTCGTGCACCGCCGAGGAGTCGTGCGGGCCGATCACGACGGTGACGACGTTGTCCCGGAGCGTGGTGCGGAAGTCGTCGCTGATCACGATCGGATGTCGACGGACCATCGGATAGCGCGGGATCTCGAGCAGTTGTGCGCCACCGAATGCGGCCGCCCACTGATCCTGGACACCCGCTTCACGACCCGCCCGGTCGGTCTCGACCTCGTGGGAATCCCGCGCGATGCGGTGCCGGTCGGTGTCGCCGAGGTGCACGGGAAGGCCGGGCGCCCCTTCGGGACCCAGAAGGGCCTCGAGCGCGGTGATCACGCCGACGACGACCGATGCCGACGTGCCCAGCGACGCGCCGGGCGGCACCGCCGATCGGATCGTCACCGTCGTCGACATCCGAGGCGGGAACCGTTCGCACACCGATCCGACGGCGTGCTCCACGAGTGGTCGTCGACCGGGAAGGGGTGCCCGCCACCCGGCCGTCGGTGACGGCCCACACCGGTGATCCTCGTCGAGGTCGGGGCACACCAGACGGACCGGCAGCGCGGATGCGGGTTCGTCGCGCTCGCTCGCCTCGACGGTGACGCCAGGGCCCACGCCCAGGTGGCAGACGGCGCCGCGCGTTGCGAACCACGTGTCGCTCCAGCCTCCCACGTCCGCGATGCGCACGGGCGCGGTCACCGTCACCGAGCGGCCGTGCACGTCGGTGGCCATCGTCGACGATCGTCGTTCAGCTCGTCGTGGGCGAGCCGGTCGGCGGGGTCGTCGTCGCCGTGCCCGATTCCAAGGGTGCACGCAGATCGAGATGCAACCGGCCACGTACGACGTCGATCGCATACTGCTCGAGGCCGAGGCCGCTCGCTCCGGCATGACGCGCCGGGTCACACGACGCATCGAAACGCCGGGTTCGGGCGTTCCACTGCCATTGGCACGACGGCGGCTCACCCGGGACCTGGGCGAGGAAGGCGTGCCACCCCTCGGAGGTCCGTTGCCCGGAATGCGTCACGTACACCGCGCGTCGATCGTTGCCCGAGACATCCGGGAAGTACAACGGCGCGCCGCCACCGCGCTCCAGTTGTGCCGCGAGCTTCGAGGCGTTGCCCAACTCGACGATCCCGCCGGTGGAGACGCCGGTGGTCCGACCGTTGTGACGCGCGGTCAATGCGGCGCTGGCGAGCCACAACACGACCACGCCGACGACGATCGCCGCCGCGGCGATGACGAGGGTTCGGCCGTTGAACGGCGGGGGTTTGCGGATCGGCGACATTCAGTTTCGATGTCCGGAGCCAATGAGCATCTGCGTAGTATCGCCAATGTGGAGCGAACCTACCGAGTCGTCGTGGCCAAAGCCGGCCTCGACGGTCACGATCGTGGGGTCAAGGTGATCGCCCGGGCGTTGCGAGACGCGGGCTTCGAGGTGATCTACACCGGGTTGTTCTCCACCCCCGACGAGATCGCCGAGGTCGTCCTCCAGGAGGACGCCGACGCGGTGGGCCTGTCGGTCCTGTCGGGTGCGCACGAGCCGTTGTTCGCACAACTCGTGTCCGGGTTGCACGAGCGTGGGCTCGACGACGTGCTCGTCTTCGGCGGCGGGATCATTCCCGACGACGATGTCGTCCGGCTCGAGGCGATGGGCGTCGCGAACGTGTTCACGCCCGGCTCGTCGATGACCGTGATCACCGACTGGCTCACCGACGAACTCGATCGACGTGCCGGGCGGCCGGTCGTGCCGACGGCCCCCGGGCGAGCGGCCGATAGGTGATGTCGCGGGCGATCTCGCCCGTGCAGGTCGAGAGCCGGAACCCTTCGGCGCAAACGAAGTCAAGCTGCACAGATCAGAGAGGATCCATCCAAGTGGACTTGTTCGAATACCAGGGCAAACAGTTCTTCGCCGAGTACGGGATCGCCGTGTCGCCCGGCGAGGCGGTCGAGACGGTCGACGATGCGGTCGCCGCTGCCGACCGGCTCGGCTACCCGGTCGTCGTCAAGGCGCAGGTCCATGTCGGAGGTCGTGGCAAGGCCGGTGGCGTGAAGCTGGCGTCGAACACCGCTGAGGCGCGTGAACACGCCGGCAACATCCTGGGTCTCGACATCAAGGGCCACGTGGTGAAGCACCTGTGGATCGAGAAGGCTTCGGACATCGCCGAGGAGTACTACGCGAGCTTCACGCTCGACCGTTCGGCCAAGAAGCATCTCGGGATGCTGAGCGCGCAAGGCGGTGTCGAGATCGAGACGGTCGCCGAGACCGACCCGGACGCGATCGCCAAGATCTGGGTCGACCCTTCCGTCGGGCTCGACGAGGCGACCATCCGAGCCTGGGTCGCTGCCGCGAAGTTGAACCCGGATGCGACCGAAGGTGCGGTCGAACTGCTCGGCAAGCTCTACACCGCGTTCACCGAAGGTGACGCGGACCTGTGCGAGGTCAACCCGATGATCCTCACTCCCGAGGGCCGGGTCCACGCGCTCGACGCGAAGGTGTCACTGGACAACAACGCGTCGTTCCGCCACGACTGGGACGCGTACGACGCGACGCAGAGCCGGGACGAACGGGAGCAGGCCGCCCACGACAAGGGCCTGCAGTACGTGGGGCTCGACGGTGAGGTCGGCGTGATCGCGAACGGCGCAGGTCTGGCGATGTCGACCGTCGACATCGTCAACCAGGTCGGTGGGAGACCGGCGAACTTCCTCGACATCGGCGGCGGAGCGAATGCCGAGGTGATGGCGGGGGCGCTCGAGGTGATCAACAACGACCCGAAGGTGAAGTCGATCTTCATCAACATCTTCGGTGGGATCACCAAGGGCGAGGAGGTCGCGAACGGGATCGTCACCGCGCTGGGCCGCGTGACGATCGATTCGCCGATCGTGATCCGACTCGACGGCACGAACGCCGAGGAGGGCCGGGCGATCCTCGGCCGGCACGAGTCCGACATGTTGATCTCCAAGCCGACGATGCTCGAAGCCGCCCGCGCGGCGGTCGAGCTGGCCAAGTGACGACGACCGAACGAGAGGAACGAGCAGACCGATGAGCATTTTCGTCGACGAGAACACCAAGGTCGTCTACCAGGGCCTGACCGGATCACAGGGCCGGTTCTACGGCCTGCGCAACCGTGACTACGGGACCCGGGTGGTGGCCGGAACGAACCCGAAGAAGGCCGGGACCGACGTGGACGGCATCCCCGTGTACGCGGACGTCGCTGACGCGGTGGCCGCGACCGGGGCGACCGCATCGTGCATCTTCATCCCCGCTCCGGGCGTCAAGAGCGCCGTGATGGAGGCCGTGGCCGGTGGCATCACCTTCATCGTGGTGATCACCGAGGGTGTGCCCGCCCAGGACGAGGCCTGGTTCTTCAACGAGGTGCGCAACAACCACCCCGAGGTGCGCATCCTCGGTCCGAACTGTCCGGGCATCATCTCGCCGGGGAAGGCGAACATCGGCATCACCTCCGGTGACATCGCGCTCGCGCCGATCGAGGGCAAGCCTTCGGTGGGGATCGTGTCGCGGTCTGGGACGCTCACCTACCAGGCCCTGTACGAGCTCAAGCTCCAGGGCATCGGCGTGACGACCTGCGTGGGTATCGGCGGTGACCCGGTGCCGGGGACGAGCTTCATCGACTGTCTCGAGGCATTCGAGGCCGACGCGGAGACCAAGGCCGTCATGATGATCGGCGAGATCGGCGGTTCGGCCGAGGAAGAAGCCGCCGAGTTCATCGCGACGAAGATGACCAAGCCGGTGTCCTCCTACATCGCCGGGGTCACGGCCCCTCCGGGCAAGAAGATGGGCCATGCGGGTGCCATCGTCTCGGGCGGCAAGGGCACGGCTGCAGCCAAGATGGACGCGCTGCGCGCCGCGGGCGTGAAGGTCGGCCACAACCCGACCGAAGCCGGTGAGCTGATGGTCGAGATCATCAAGGGTCTCTGACCCGCCGATGCCGGGAGCCTGCCATGGTCGGTCCGTATCGTCGTAGCGTCGCCAACCGAGCGGCGACGCGGCTGCTCGGCCTCCCGCCGTGGCTCCTGGACCGCCTCGGCGGTGTGCACGGCCCTGTGGTGCGGGACGGTCGGGTCCTGCACCCCGCGTTGGCGGCACTGCTGGGCATCGCGGCGCGCACCGGCCAGGACCGGTCGATCGGCGACGCCGTGGCTCGGCGTGCCGAGCTGGACCGCCTGGCAGGGTTGGGCATGCCGACGCGCACCGATGTCCGGGTGGTCGAGCGTGTCGCCGATCTCGGTGGGGTCGAACGTCGGGTGCGCGTCTATCGGCCGTTCACGGTCGTCGACGAGATGCCCGGCATCGTCTACTACCACGGCGGCGGGTGGGTGACCGGGAGTCTCGTGAGCCACGACGGGACGTGCCGTGTGCTCGCAGCCGAGGCCGACTGTGTCGTCGTGGCGGTCGACTATCGGCTCGCGCCGGAGGATCCGTTCCCCGCAGCGGTCGACGATGCCGTCGCCGCATACCGGTGGACCGTGGAACACGCACGCGAGTTGGGCGTCACCGATGGTCGCATCGGCGTGATGGGCGACAGCGCGGGCGGCACGCTCGCGGCGGTCGTCGCGCAACAGGTCGCATCTGTCGCCGACGTGCCCGCACCGGCCGCACAGGGTCTGATCTACCCGGCGACCGACGCGCACCTCTCGAGCCGCTCGATCGAGGTGTTCGCCGACGGGTTCTTCCTGTCACGAGCCGACATGGAGTGGTTCCGAGCCCGGTATCTGCCCGACGAGGCGACCTGGGACGACGTGCGGGCCTCGCCGCTGCTGGCGGAAGACCTCTCGGGCCTCCCGCCGGCGCTGGTGGCGACCGCGGGGTTCGATCCGCTGCGCGACGAGGGCGATGCGTACGCGCATCGTCTTGCCGACGCCGGGGTGCGTGTCGTCCACCGCTGCTATGACGACATGGTGCACGGATTCTTCGGGATGGGCGTGTTGCCGTCGGGGATGGAGACGATCACCGAGCTGTGTCGAGCGATGGGCGAGCTCGTCCGGACGGGTTGAGCGGTGAGTGGAATTAACGAGATCTTGTCGGCGTGACCAGGGCCCGGATGCCGATAGGCAGGTATGCTCGGCGTCCGCGAACTGCTCGTCTCCGCGTGCGTCCGACGTGAGCCGCAGCTCGGGCCATGGAGGGAACGAGTGTCACCTGCGGGGTCTTCCCGCTGCATGAACGGACTGATGAGGCCACGACCGTGATGGTGTCGAACATGCTCCGACGGGGTGGCCCCTGTCGTCATCGGAAACGGCTCGACGATGGCTGACCTGCTTCGGCGTCTGTACGCGGCGCTCGGTCGACCGGCGCGGCGCAAGGTGCGCCTGTCGATGATCGGTCTGCTGATCGCGACGCTCATCGAGATGGCGGGCCTCGCGGTCGTGCTG
>JAFDWI010000167.1 GCA_018268545.1 Actinomycetota bacterium | reverse complement strand
CGGCACGAGCTTGGTGATCTTTCCCGGTGCCGGGATGAACTTCCCCCCGGCCGGATTCTCCGCGTTGATGCGGACCTCGATGGCATGGCCACGCAGGTCCATGTCCTCCTGGGTGAAGCTGAGGGGGGCACCCCCGGCGACCAGGATCTGCTCGCGCACCAGGTCCAGGCCCGACACGAGCTCGGTGATGGGGTGCTCGACCTGCAGACGGGTGTTCATCTCGAGGAAGTAGAACTCACCGTCCTGGAACATGAACTCGACCGTCCCGGCGTTCACGTACCCGCACGCTTTCGCGACCTTCACCGCCGCGGCGCCCATGGCCTGGCGCACGTCGTCGGGGAACTTCGGTGCCGGGGATTCCTCGATCAACTTCTGGTGTCGGCGTTGCGACGAGCAGTCGCGTTCGCCGATCCAGACGCAATTGCCGTGGGTGTCGGCGATGATCTGCATCTCGATGTGCCGCGGCCAGGTCAGGTACCGCTCCAGATAACACTCGTCCCGCCCGAAACCCTTGAGGGCCTCGGATTGTGCGGACTCGAGTGCTTCGGCCGCATGTTCGGGACCGTCCACGACGCGCATGCCGCGACCGCCGCCGCCGTACGCGGCCTTGATCGCGACGGGCCAACCGTGGGTTTCCCCGAAGGCGAGCACCTCGTCGGCCGAGGTGAGGAACTCGGTCGTGCCGGGAACGCCGTTGACGCCGGCCTTCTGCGCGGCGATCCGGCTCGACACCTTGTCGCCCATCACCTCGATGGCCTCGGGAGGCGGGCCGATGAACGCGACCCCGAGGTCGGTCACGGCCCGGGAGAAGTCGGTGTTCTCCGAGAAGAACCCGTAGCCGGGGTGGACTCCGTCGGCGCCACTGCGACGAATGACGTCGAGGATCTTCTCGGTGTTCAGGTAGCTTTCTGCGGCGGTCTGACCACCGAGCGCGTACGCTTCATCGGCGAGACGGGTGTGGAGCGCATCACGGTCGAGGTCCGAGTAGACCGCGACGGATTTCACCCCCATCTCCCTGCAGGCCCGGATGACCCGGACGGCGATTTCCCCACGGTTTGCGATCAGGACCTTTTTGAGCACGACCAATGGTGCCGCCTGAGTGCCCTTCGGCGCCAAACCTCACCGGCCGGATCCGGTGGCAGATCGTTCGACAACTCGGAGGAGACATCATGGAGAACCTGTCCGGACCCGGTCGATTCATCGACGTGCGCTGGGTCGCCGAGACCGGATCGACGAACGCGGATGTCCTCGCGTCGGGGCGTGACGGTGCGGCCGAAGGGGTGGTCGTCGTCGCCGATGTGCAGACTGCCGGACGTGGCCGACACGGGCGGGAGTGGGTTGCCCCGGCCGGGTCGGGATTGTTGTTCTCGGTGTTGCTGCGTCCGAATGCCGAGGTCGTCGACCTCGTCACTGCCGCGGCTGCGCTCGCCGTCGATGACGCCGTCGCGACCCTGGGGGTGCGTGGCACCTGGCTGAAGTGGCCGAACGACATCATGGCGACGGTTGTGGATGCCTCGACCGGCGACGCCGTCGACCGCAAGTTGGTCGGGATCCTCGCGGAGGCCGATTGGCCCGTCGGCGTCTCGCCGGCCTCCGGGCCGAGACGTGTCCGTGCGGACGAGCGCGTCCTCGTCGCGCTGGGCATCGGGTTGAACGTCGCACGGATCGACGGAGGTCCGCCGGACGTGGCGGCACGCCGCGTGAGCGTCGAGGAGTTGATCGGTGTCGAGGTCGATCGTCGCGCCTTGCTGGCAACCGTGCTGGCGAGGCTCGAATCCTGGTACCGCCGATTGTCCGATGATCGCGACGCGGTGCTCGATGCGTGGCGACGTCGGTGCGCGACGCTGGGCAAGCCCGTACGGGTGGACCTCGGTGCCGACGAGTTGGTGGGTACGGCGGTCGACGTCGATGCCACAGGGCGGCTCGTGGTCCGATCCACGACCGGGGTCGACCACGTGGTCGCCGCCGGCGATGTCGTGCATCTCCGCGACGTCGCGGACATCGATCGGTTGTGAGCGCAGAGTCGCGACACGAAATCCGTTTCTCGTAGGCTCTCCCGATGCTCGAATTCACCGCCGAACAGGATGCTTTCCGGGGTGTCGTCCGTGAATTCGCCGAGGCCGAGATCGCGCCGAAGTTGCGTGACTGGGATCGTGCGAAGGTGTTCCCGGTCGAGACCGTGGTGGCCATGGGGGAACTCGGGTTGTTCGGCCTGCCCTTCCCCGAGCGGTGGGGTGGCTCGGGCGCGGACTTCACCACGTTCTGTGTCGCCCTCGAGGAACTCGGTCGGGTCGATCAGTCGATGGCGGTGACGGTGGAGGCCGGTGTCGGCCTGGGCGCCAATCCGATCTTCGAATTCGGCACCGATGCGCAACGCGAAACGTGGTTGCCCGATCTTTGTGCCGGCCGCAGACTCGCCGGCTTCGGATTGACCGAACCGGAGGCCGGGTCGGATGCAGGTGGCACGCGGACGCGGGCGAGGCTCGACGAGGAAACCGGGGAATGGGTGATCGACGGGTCGAAGGCGTTCATCACGAACTCGGGGACCGACATCACGTCGCTGGTCACCGTCACGGCCCGAACCGACGACCCGGGGACCGGTGGGCGACCGGAGGTCTCGACGATCATCGTGCCTGCACACACCCCGGGCTTCACCGTGGCGCCGCCGTACGAGAAGATGGGATGGCACGCCTCGGACACGCACGAGTTGGCGTTCAGCGACTGTCGTGTCCCGGCGGAGAACCTGCTCGGTGAACGGGGTATGGGGTTCAAGCAGTTCCTGTCGATCCTCGATGACGGGCGCATCGCGCTCGCCGCGGTCGCGGTCGGCGTGATCCGGTGCTGTCTGGAGGAATCGGTCGCCTATGCGAAGTCCCGCAACGCGTTCGGCGGCCCGATCGGCCGCTACCAGGCCGTTTCGTTCAAGTGCGCCGACATGCAGGCGATGCTCGATTCGGCCACGTTGCTCACCTACCAGGCGGCGGCACTCAAAGACGCCGGACGGGACTTCACCCAGGCGGCCTCGGTGGCGAAGCTCGTGGCGACCGAGTCGGCGGTCACCGCGACCCGTATGGCGACGCAGATCTTCGGGGGCGCCGGATTCATGGACGCCACACCGGTTGCCCGTCAGTATCGCGACGCGAAGATCCTCG
>JAFDWI010000166.1 GCA_018268545.1 Actinomycetota bacterium | reverse complement strand
TCCGATCAGTGAGGCAATTCTTCGATGCGAGCGTTTCTGTCCGTGTGCGACAAGTCCGGTGTGGTCGAGCTGGCGAGCGGTCTGGCCGACGCCGGCTGGGACCTGCTCTCCAGCGGCGGCACCGCGGCGGTGCTGCGGGACGCGGGGGTGGAGGTGACCGACACCGAGACCTACACCGGCTACCCGGCGATCCTCGGCCATCGGGTGATGACGCTGCACCCGAAGATCCACGGTGGGATCCTCGCGGATCCCGAGAGCCCCGAGCATCGGGCGGACATGGCCGCACACGACATCGGCATGATCGACCTCGTCGTGGCGAACCTGTATCCCTTCGGCTCCGATCCGTCCACGTTCGCCCACGGTGGGACTGCCGGGGCGATGGATCTGGTCGACATCGGTGGGCCGGCGATGATCCGCGCCGCGGCGAAGAACCACGCCCATGTGGCGGTCGTCGTCGACCCGGGTGACTACGCGCGGGTGCTCGACGCGGTCCGTGCCGATGGCCGGATCGGCGCCGGCCTCCGGCGCACGTTGGCACGCAAGGCGTTCGCGACGACCGCGGCCTACGACGCGGCCGTGGTCGACTGGTTCGATCGAGACGATGACGAGGAACTTCCCGAGACCTACCACCTGGCGCTCGAGAAGGTCGACACGAACCGCTACGGCGAGAATCCGCACCAGCGCGGTGCCCGCTACCGCCGGATCGGGACGACGCCGTGGATGGACCGGATCGAACAGCATTCCGGGCTGGCGCTCAGCTACCTGAACCTGTTCGATGCCGACGCCGCGTGGCGATGTGTCCACGACCTGGGCGACGAGCCCGCGGTGGTCGTCGTCAAGCACGCGAATCCGTGTGGGGTGGCCGTCGGCGGTGACCTCGCAGACGTGTACCAGCGCGCGTATGACTGCGACAGCCGCTCGGCGTTCGGTGGCATCGTGGCGTTCAACCGTCCGGTCGACACCGCGACCGTCGAGCGGATGGTCGCAGCCGCCCAGGCCGATGTCGTCATCGCTCCGGGTTACGACGACGGCGTGGTCGACGCGCTGATCGGCCGCCGCAAGAATACCCGGATCCTCACTGCGCCGGCGCCCACGGCCGAACGGTTCGAACTGCGTCAGATCAGCGGCGGCTACCTGTTGCAGGACGCGCACGGCTTTGTGGCGACCCGTGACTCGTGGCGTGTGGTCACCGAACGCCAACCGACCGACGAGGAGTGGGCCGACGCGGAGTTGGCCTGGCGGCTCGTGGGGTGGGTCAAGTCGAATGCCATCGTGCTGGTCAAGGACCGGACCGCGTGGGGGATCGGGGCCGGGCAGCAGAACCGGGTCGAATCGGGGATCCTGGCGGCGACCAAGGCGGACGGCCGTGCCGTCGGTGGCGCGTGCGCGTCGGACGCGTTCTACCCGTTCGCGGACGGGATCGAGGCGGCCGCCGATGCCGGTGCCGCGATCATCGTCCAGCCGGGAGGCGCGATGCGTGACGACGAGAACATCGCGAAGGCCGACGAGCTCGGCGTCGCGATGGTGTTCACCGGAGAACGTCATTTTCTCCACTGAGACAAGGGGGCCAACCCATGGCTGATTTCGACAGCATCGCGTCGGCGACCGTTGCGGTCGGCGAACGACGGGAGCCGGCGTTCGTCCACGACGACGACGTCGCGGCGGCGACCGCGAAACTCGCCGGGTTCACCGATCGGCACGGCACGCGGCGCCCCAACGTGTTGGTGATCCTGATGGACGACGTCGGATGGGGCGACTTCGGGTGTTACGGCGGCGGGGTCGCGGTGGGTGCGGCGACGCCCAACATCGACTCGCTGGCCCGTCGTGGCATGCTGTTGACCTCCGCGTATTCCGAGCCGTCGTGCACGCCGTCGCGTGCGACGCTGCTCACCGGGCGACTTCCCATGCGCCACGGCCTGCAGCGGCCGCCGATGTACGGCGAACCCGGTGGGCTCGAGGGCGAGATCACGCTCGCCGCCCTGCTCTCGGACGCCGGTTACGTGACCCAGTGCGTCGGCAAGTGGCATCTGGGCGAGAACCGCGACTCCCAACCCCAGCACGTCGGTTTCGACGACTTCTACGGCTTTCTGTCGGTGTCGGACATGTACACCGAATGGCGTGACCCGTACTTCTTCCCCGAGATCGTGTACTCGCGAGCACGGACCGAATGGGTCGAGAACCAGGCGTTCAACAAGTCGTTCGTGCACGCGACCCGTGGCGGTGACGTCGAGGAGGTCGCCGAGGTGACAATCCCGGTGTTGTCCGAACTCGACCAGCGGTGGTGTGCCTACTCCGAGGCGTTCCTGCGCCGCATGGCGGGTGGCGAAGAACCGTGGTTCCTGTACCACAACACGCGCGGCGCCCATTTCGACAACTATCCCCACGAGGACTACCTCGGGCGGTCGCCGGCGAAACACCCCTACAAGGACACGATCATCGAGCTCGACGACATCGTGGGACGCCTCGTCGCGGTGCTCGAGGAGACCGGTCAGCTCGACGACACGATCATCATGGTCACCTCCGACAACGGCCCCGAGATGGAGACCTGGCCGGATGCGGCGTACACGCCGTTCCGCTGTGCGAAGGGGTCCACCTGGGAAGGTGGCGTGCGCGTGCCCTTCGTCGCCTCATGGCCCGGGATGATCGACGCGGGCCGTGTGGATGACGGGATCTTCGACTTCAACGATGTGCTCCCGACCGTGCTCACGCTCGCCGGCGCGGCCGACGCGGTCCCGAGCGATCGCTTCGTCGACGGCATCGACCAGTCGTCGTTCCTACTCGCGCCGCAGGGCAGATCGAACCGTAAGTACCACTACTACTGGCTCGGCCAGTCGTTCTCGGCGCTCCGGTGCGGCGAGTACAAGTTCATGCTCAACGCGCTCGGCGACGACGTCGTGTCCCAGGGCGATGTCCACGGGACGGGTGGATTCTCCGGAGTGTTCCACAAGTTCCCGTACGGCAAGTTGTTCAACCTGTATCTGGACCCGAAGGAACAGCACTCGTACATGATCCGCAAACTCGCCTACCAGCAGGCGCTCGTGGGCGGGGTCCGGAACCACCTGATGAGCTTCGCCCCGCCGAACCAGGGAAAGCTCGTCGTCGGGCTCAACGTGTGATGCTCGACGCCGAAAGGCGTGCCATGGAGCGCAATGGGCGGTCGACCCGACCGTGACGCGCCTCAGACTGATCGCCGGCCTGGCCGTCGCGGGCGTTGTCGGAACCGTCGTGGTGATCGCCGTTCGGCGGCTGCGCACGAGAGTGTTGCCGAACAGCGTCGGCCTCGAGACCGTGCTTGCCGATGTGGTCCTGGTCGTCACCGTCGTCTCATTGGTGGCGAACGCCTTGGGAACGTTCGGTTGGTTCTCGGCGTGGCCCCTGGCTGTCGCGATGTTGCTTGCTGCAGGCGTGGTGTGGTTGGTGGCGGGTGTGGGGGCTCCGGCAGGTAACGCGGATCGGGCATCGACGGGCGAAGATCGACCCGGCGCCGGTCATTCGGCGAGTTCGGGACGTGTCATCGAACCCGCGTGGGTTGCGTCGGTGGCCCGCGGCGCGGTCGCCGTGGCAGGAATCGGTTGGCTCGTAACCCTCGCTTCGGCTTTGGGTCATGGGATCGACGAGTGGGATTCGGTGTGGTATCACCTCCCCGCTGCGGCCGACTTCGTCCGGTTCGGGAGTTTCCTGCCACTTCGGCTCTACGGCGCCGATATCGCCATCTCCACCTATCCGATGGGTTCGGAAGTGTTCCATGCGATCGGGATGATCGTGACCGGTTCGGACATTCTCGGGCCGTTCGTGAATGCCGGTTGGGCGGTGGTCGCGCTGGTCGCCGCTTTCCAGTTCGGTCGGCGTTACGGAACACCCAACCTGGCGATGTTGGGAGCCGTGTGCCTATTGGCGACCCGCGGTGTGCTCACGATGACCTCAGCGACCGCACAGGCCGAGATGATGGCGATGGCCTTCATCATCGCGGCGATGGCGTTCATGGTCCGGCCGGACGGTACGAGCGACCGGTCCGCTCGACTGGTCCTCGTCGGGCTGTCGTCCGGGTTGGTCGCGTCGACGAAGTTGACGATGCTGCTCCCGGCCGTGGTGTTGGTCGGCGCGGCCATCGTGATCGCGTGGACCGACGGTCGGCCCCGCCGGGTGCGGGATGCGGTGTCGGTTGCCGGTGGGGCCTTCGTTTCCGGCTCGTACTGGTATCTGCGCAACTGGTGGCGTTTCGGAAGTCCGCTGCCGGAGTTCACGATTCACGTCGGGCCGATCTCGTTCCGTCACGTCGAGGTCGCCGGCGAACTGGGCCCGATGCTCCCGACCCTTGTGCATGTCGTCGTGTCGCGGTCACAGCGGGAGCTCGTCGCTGCCACCCTCGGGCCGGCCTGGTTCGCGTTGCTCGCGGTGCCGCTCCTCGTCGTGCCGATCGCGCTGAGGAGCCGACGGCGTGCCGTCGTGGTCTTGGCGGTCGCATCGGTGTTGATGTTCCTGGCAGGCCTGATGACACCGCAATACACGCTGCATGGTGTGTACGAGACGCTCGGCGCGAACATGCGCTACCTGTTCGCCGGCATCGTCACGGCATTCGTCGTCGTCGCCGCTTCGATGCGGTCGCGCCGCGAATCCGGGGTGCTCGCGTTCGGGTTCGCGCTGGTTGCGGGGGCTTCGTTCCTGGGATTTCTGAGCGATCCCCCGTTGACCTTCCGTCGTGGTCTCGTCGGTCGGACCATCCTGCTTGCAGCGATGGCTGTGATCGGTGTTGTCGCCCATCGATTGCGCTCGGCGAGGCCTGTCCAAGGCGGGGCTCGCACGCCGCGGCCGGTGTGGTTCGGCGCGACGGTCGCGGTCCTCTCGGTGGGAATCGTGACCGTTGCGGTCCAACCGTCGTATCTCGCGAACCATTACCGTCTGTCGCGCCCGGACTATCTCGGGTCGTCGGCAGGAAACGTCGACCAGGTGTTCCGGTGGGCTGCGGGCATCCACGATCAGCGGATCGGCGTTGCGCCCTACACGTACGCCGATTGGATCGCTCGCACGCGGATCGAGACCAACGGTGACCGCCAGTCGCTGATGTTCACCTACGGCCTCGAGGGTGTCGACCGGTCGAATCTCGTCGAGTCGATTGCGACGTTCGACGGGTATCGGGTGGTGCGGCCCGAGACGTGTGCCCAGTGGTGGACGCGTCTGGAGGAGCTGCAGATCGGTTACGTGATGTTGTGGGAACCACCGGCAGGTGGGCACTCCGCCGACGCCCGCTACAACGATTGGACTCGCGCCTCATCAGCGACGTCGGTCGTTGTGCGCGTCCCGCTCGGCCCGGTCCCGCACGCACACCTGGTCGTGTATCGGATCGACCCGCATCGACCGCCGGCCTGTGTGCGTCGCGGGCCCGGGAGTTTTCGACGCGGATCCGGGGTACGCAATCTTCGTGACGCGCCCTATAGTGGCGCGCCATGAAGAAGCTCCTCATTCTCGTCGTCCTGATCGCTCTCGGTGCTGCCGCTGCCAAGAAGCTGCGCACCGCCTGACCCGATTCGGGTCGTTCAGCGGGCGCTACGGCGCCTGTTGAGCGCCACGGCGCCGGCTGCGACGCCACCGATTCCCAACGCACACACGGCGACGACGCCGATCTTCGTCGGCGTCGTTTGTCGCGTTTCGGCATCGAGTGGGATGGGGCGATCGAACCGCCGGATCTCCCAGCCGGCTGCCTTGGCGACCTTCGCGAGGTCGCGATCGGGATTCACCGCGACCGGATGGCCGACCGCGCGGAGCATCGGCTCGTCGGTGATCGAGTCCGAGTACGCCCATGACCCGGCCAGGTCGATGCCGTCGCGTCGCGCCGCGCGCTGCATCGCGTCGACCTTGCCCACGCCGTACGCGTAGAACTCGACCTCGCCGGTGTAGCACCCTGCGTCGTCGAGTCGGGCCCGTGTGGCGATCGCCTCGTCGGCGCCGAGGAAACGGGCGAGCGGCGCGACGATCTCCTCGGGTGACGCCGACACGATGAACACCTTGCGCCCGGCGGCCCGATGCGACCTGATCAGTTCGAGCGCTTCGGAGAACACGATCGGTTCGATCACCGATTCGAGGGTCTCTTCGACGATCCGGCTGACGAACGCCTGCTCCCAGCCGACGATCACCCGGAGTACCGCGGTGCGCATCCGGGCCATCCGTTCGGCGTCGGCACCGAGGTACAGGTAGACGAGTTGTGCGTACAACGCACGGGCGACCAGCCAGCGTGACAACAGACCTGCCCGACGGAACGACGGCCCGAAGGCCACCATCGACGCGCGCGCGATCACCGTCTTGTCGAGGTCGAAGAACGCGGCTTCCACGGCGCCAACGCTAGTGCTGCGACGACGAACGTCCGGTGGGTGTCGAGTTTGCCGCGAACGTGCCCTTCCGGCTCGGGAAACGGAGCCGGCGCCGTCGAGGTCGTTCGCGGCAGTTGAGCGTCGAGCGGCGAGGTGGTTCGAGGTGGCTTCGTTCACGCCCCGATGCCACGAAGCGTTCCGAACCCACACCCGCTTGCGCTCGTGGTCACTGGCCGCTCGTGGTCATCTGCAGGCCGCTCTGACCGTTCAATGCGAGCAACGGCGCCCACTCTCCGTGCAGGTCGGTGGTTTCGAGGAAGTCGAGGATCGCGGCATCCATCAGGGTGGCCTGGGGGTCCGTGCCCAGGAAGGAACCGAGATGGGTGCCACCCTGGGCGACGACCAGCACCTTGGGGGCCGCCGCCACGTCGAACACCGATGGGGTCAACGTGGCGTTCCCGTATTCGTCCTGGCTGCCGACGGCTGCGAACAGCGGGGCCTGATTGCGGGGGCCGTACTGATCGGGAATCGAGACCACGTCACCCGCGAGCACCACATAGCCACGGAATCGCTGATCACCGTGGTCGGACGTCAACGCGAGTGCGGCGACCGCGCTGCCACCGTCGGAATGCCCGACGACGTCGAGTCTGGCCGGGTCCGCGAGGTGGGCGGAGATCACTGCGGTGGTGACCGACGACAGGTCCGAGGGAACGTCGGCGAGTTCGGATTCGTCGATCGGCCCGGCGCTGGGGGCCATTCCCGGAGAGGACGGGGCAGCCACCAGGAAGCCGGCCTGTTGCCATTGTCGGAACAGGGTCTGGTAGGCGTCCGGTTCGATGTCGTACCCTGCGGCAAACACGACCGTCGGATACGGCGGTGATCCAGTTGGAACGTAGATCTCGGTCACCACGATGCGGGAGCCGTTGTCGACGGTCAGTTCATCGCGCGAACCGGGGGCGAACCCCGCGACGGTCGGCGACACTCGGGTGGTGGAGGTCGACGGCGATGCCGTCGTTGTCGGAATGGTCGGTGTCGGAATCGACGGCCCGACGGACGTCGGCGTCGCCCCGGTCGGCGATGCCGGATGGACGGTGGATGGGATCGTGGTTGCTCGTCGGGTTCGCCGGATCGCTCGGCGGTCGAGACGATGGTGTGCGGCGCCGCAGCTCGAGAGCACCAGCAGGGTGCCGAGCCCGAGGACGATCGCCTTCGTGGCGGCTCGACCGGACACCTCGACGAACGACCCGACCATCGTCATTGCCCGTTCACCGAAAAGTGTTGGTAATCCGGATTCCCCGCCCAGTTGCCGCCCCAACCCCAGCCGATGCCGGCGAACAACCGGTTGACGATCGACCCCGGAACCGCCATGCCGGGACGGACGTCGCCGCGATCGGTGAACGCCTGCCCGGCCGACGGGTCGACAACCCCGTTCGCTTCGACGTACGGATTCTCCACCGGGTCCACGTCGACCGCTTCGCCGTAGGCGTGTTCCGACCACGACGGTGGACCGCCCGGGTCGACGGCCTGCCGGCAGTTGAACCCGGCGGTGTTGTCGTCGGCGACCGAAGCGTCGTCGGCAGCGACGCCGTCGGTTCCGGTGTAGTAGTGGTCGATCGTGACCATCTTGCGGATCGGGAAATGTGCGGTGAACAGTTCGACGAACAGCCCGCCGACGGCCTGGGAGGCATCCGCCGCGATGACCAGTTCCCCGACGTGGGGCGCATTGTCGAAACCCCAGTAGGGGAGGGTCAGGATGCGGAGATCGTCCACCGCTACCGGGCATCCCGGATGCCAGGACGGGCCCAGGAGCGACGCGGTCGCCATCGCCGTCGTGAACGTGGCCGGTGCCGGTAGGGGGGGTTGCGGGGTGACGGTGGCGACCGGGGTCGACGTCGGTGACGGTCGACGGTCCCCGGGAACCGTCGAAGGAGACGTCGCCGTCGGATCGCTCCGCGGTGCCTGCGTGCCGCTCGTCGTCGGCCAGGTCGTGGTTGCCGTCGCGGCCGGTCGCCGAGTGCCGGGGTGCCGGGCGGTCGAAGATCGGTGCCCGCAACCGGCAAGGCCCGTCACCGTGGCAACGAACGCAAGGATGACGCGCCTGGTGGTCGTCACCCATGCAGTCTCGCGCACGCGGACATCGCCGTGGCCGCGCGTGGCAGCATGGTCACCATGGTCGGTCCGCGTCGAGCCGCGTTTGCGGTGATGTTCGTGGTCTGCGTGGCGCTGACGTCCGCATGCGGACGTTCCCATCCGACCGTGGCGACCCCTCAGGTGGCGCAGCATCACCCGGCGGACCTGTCTCACCGGGTTCGTCGGAAGATCAACACCACGCCCACATCGTCGACCACCACGACCAGCTCGACGATTCCACCGACCATGGTGCCCCACCCGACAACCCCGATGGCCACCCTTCCCGCGACGACCGCTCCGCCTCCCGTGACGGCGCCCTGAGCACCTTCGCGACCCACGACACTGGTCGCCCAACTTGCCGACACGGGCGGGGCAACGAAGATCATCACCGTCGACGGACCGTGCTGGTCGTGTACGACCGCCGCCTTCGACGCCTGGCAACGCAACGCCGACGGCACGTGGGCGCACGTGTTCGGCCCCTGGGAGGCGTACGTGGGCTACACCGGTTGGTCGTGGACCCCCGGTGAAGGCGCCGGTTACTCGCCGATCGGCTCGTTCGGCTTCGGCACCGGGTTCGGCACCGACCAGAACCCCGGGTATCGCCTCGGATGGTTCGTCATCACACCGAACGACTACTGGGTCGAGGACCCGAACGCCGGTGCGGAGTACAACACCCACCAACTCGGCCCGGCGAAGGAATCCGCGGCACCTTGGGGGCATTTCGAGCGCCTCATCGACTCGTCGGCCGCGTACCAGGATGCCGCATTCATCGAATTCAACTGGCCGGTGACCGGCTCCGGCCGTGGGTCGGGCATCTTCCTCCACGTCGAGACGGGACGCCCGACCGCGGGGTGTGTCAGCCTTCCCCGCTCGGAGCTGCTGCAGGTGCTGCCGTGGATCGACGGCGGTACCCGCATCGTGATGGGCCCCGACGACACCATCAGATCACTGTGAACGCGAAGGCGGTCGGTGTTCTCCGGCCCTGACTCCGGGACGAGAACGGGCGGCCGGTAGCGCTGCGGCCACGACGGCGAAGAAGACGGTGATCATCGGTGGTGGGCCGGCCGAGAACCCGGGCGTCCCGATGGTGGAGGGCGCGGCCCACGACCAGCGGTCACCGACCATCAGGACCGACCCCGGTTCCACACACCGTGCAACCGTCCCACGTCCGGTGGGGGCCAGGTTTGGATTGCGCGCCAGGTGGGTATCGGTTGTCTGGACACATTGTCCGCGTCGATCGGTTGACGAGGAGGCCGGTGAAAATGATGATCACGTGTTGGTCGGTGAAAGGCGGTTCGGGCACGTCGGTGGTCGCGGCGGCGACGGCCGTCCTGGGCGGACGGTCGTCCCCGGGAGGTTCGCTCCTGGTCGACCTCACCGGCGACGCATCGGTCGCGTTGGGCGACGACGACCGCCTCGGCCCCGGGATCGCCGACTGGGTCGCCACGGTGGCGTCGGGGTCCGGTCCGGTCGAGGTCGGTGCGGCGCCGAGGGCGTCGAGTCGCGTCGATCCGATGACCTTCGAGCGGCGGATCGACCGGGGTGTGTCGATCCTGCCTCGCGGGGCGGGCAGGATCGGTGACATCTGGTCGCCTGCGGCCGACCTGCTCGTTGCACGCCTCCGTTGCGAGAGCCGCACGATCGTCGTCGACGCGGGGACCCTCGGCGCCGCGGGCGACGGGTTCGCGGCTCCCTTCGTGAGCAGCGCGGATCGTTCGATCCTCGTCATCCGACCGTGCTACCTGGCACTTCGGCGAGCGAGTTCGGTGCCGGTGCATCCCGACGGCATCGTCGTGGTGTCCGAGCCGGGTCGATCCCTCGGGTCCGACGACATCACCGCGGTGATCGGAGCACCGGTGGTCGCCGAGGTCCGCGTCGAGCCGAGGATCGCCCGCGTCGTCGACGCGGGACTGCTGTGTTCGCGGATGCCCCGCGATCTCGACCGGGCGCTTGCCGACGTGGTCGCGTCGTGAACACGATCGCGCCACCGGCGCCCCGGACGGACCCGGCGGATGAGGCCGCGGTGGTCGGACCGACCGGTCCGGCGTCGTCGATGCTCGTGGGGTTGTTGGCCGACCCGGACGTGACCGATGTGCTGGTCAACGGTCCTGGTGAGGTCTGGTGTGAGCGTCGGGGTCGTCTCGAGGCCACGGGCGTCTGGATGCGCCGGGCCGACATCGACGCGGCGATCGAACAACTGCTCGTTTCATCGGGCCGCCGGGTCGACCGCACGAGTCCCATCGTCGATGCCCGCCTCGGTGACGGGTCCCGACTGTCGGTGGTGCTACCGCCGATCGCGGTCGACGGTCCGTGCATCTCGATCCGGCGCTTCACGGTTCGTGGCCGTGAGCTCGCGGCCTTCGGGTCACCCGAGGTCGTGGCACAACTGGTCGAGCTCGTCGCACGGCGCTGGAACGTCGTCGTCGCCGGGCCGACGGGCGCCGGCAAGACGTCGCTGTTGAACGCGTTGGCCGCGCACATCGATCCTGCCGAGCGGGTCGTCACCATCGAGGATGCTGCCGAGCTGGACCTGCCGATCGGCCATGTGGTCCGCCTGCAGACGCGTGGTCCCTCGATGGAGGGGACCGGTGCGATCACGATGACCGACCTGGTGCGGGGTGCGCTCCGGCTGCGGCCGGATCGGATCATCGTCGGCGAGTGTCGGGGCCCCGAGGCCCACGACATGATCCAGGCGATGCACACGGGGCATCGAGGGTCGATGACCACCGTGCACGCCGATTCGACCCGGGACGCGATCGAGCGCCTGGCGGTGCTCGCGGCGTCGGCGGGGCAGGGTCTCGATGTGGCCGTTGCCCGTCGACAGTTGTGTTCGGCCGTCGACGTCGTCGTGCACGTCGCGCGTGGGCGCGACGGGCGACGTGGCGTCGTCGCACTCGACGAGATCCCGGTGCCGCGATGACCGGGTCGGCGGGCCATGCTCCAGGTTGTCGCCGGGCGTGGTGCGAGCGTCCCGATGGGGCCGTGCAGGGCTCGTCGGTTGTTCCCGGTCGCTCGAGGTGGGTTCGGGTCGCGCTGCACGTCGGTGTCGTCCTCGGAGCCGTCGTGTCGTTCGGGCCACCGGTCGCCGGCGCACTGGCCCTCGCCGGGCTCGTCGCTCGGATCGTCGCACACCGGCGACGCCGACAGCGTGAGCATCGAGCCGTCGCCTCACAGGTTGCGACGGTGTTCGAGCTCGCGGCCCGATCAGTGCGTTCCGGTGTCGATGTCCGATCCGCGGTCGCGCAGGCGGCGGCGTCGACGGGAGGTGCCGGGGGTCGGCTCGTCGAAGTTGTGCTGCACTCCGGTGGCAGCTTCGCGCAGGCGACGTACCCGATGGGCGGGGAGGGGTCGATGACCGGGCGGGTCGTCGAGGTGGTGTGCGATGTCGCCGGTGGGACGATCGGCGGGGGCCCGCGAGCGTTGGAGGCGGGAGCTGTGTTGTTGCGTGAACACGATCGTCGGAACGCGGAGATCGAGGCGGGTGCGGCCCACGCGCGCGCATCGTCCGGCCTGCTCGTCGGGCTTCCCGTCGTGTTCGCCGTGCTCGCCTGGGCGGTCGTGCCCGCAGCGCCCAAGGGCATCGCGGCTCGGCCGATGGTGCTCGTCGCGGTTGTCTTCGGCATCGGCCTCGACGTTGCCGGTGCCGTCTGGTCGACCCACCTGATCCGTACCGCGCAGGCCCGATCATGATTCGTCGACGCCGCCGGACCCGGGATCGGGTGGCACTGCTCACCCGGGGTGGGGTGCCGACCACATCGGTCGGCCGTGCCCGGTCGCGTGACCCCTTCGAGGTGGTCGGTCGCCTGACGCGCCTCGCGGCGACGACGATCGGATCCGGATCCGACACCGGCGGCGACCCGGCCCGATTCGATCGGCCCCGCGGCGTGGCCGTCGTCGTGGCGGCCACGGTTGTGTGGACCGCGCCGGTGGTGGCGGCGGTGGTGCTCGCGCTGGGATGGTGGCTGCCGAAGGGGTTGGAGGTGTCCCGGGCGCGTGTGGCCGGACGCGCGCTCGCCGATGAGACGTTGCTGGCGGTCGAACTGGCCTCGGTGATCGCGCGCACCGGGGCGACCGTCCCTCAGACGATCGAGGCGATCGCTCCCCGTCTGGGCGGTCGGCTCGGTCGAGGCCTGGAACGCGCGGCCGTCGCCCATCGGGCCGGCTCGTTGTTGGACGACGAACTCGGATCGGTCGCCGACGATCTCGGTGCGGTGGTCGCCGACTTCCTGGCGATCCTCCGGGCGGCCCACGTCGACGGCGATCCGATGGAGTTCGCGTTCCTCCGGCTGGCCGATCGCATGCGTGCCGACAACCGTCGAGCCGTCGACGGCGACGTCCGACGGTTGTCGGTGAAGTTGCTGGTCCCCTTGGTGTGTTGCACGTTGCCGGGCTTCGTGCTGATCGCGATCGTGCCGTTGGGCGCTGCCGCATTCGGTGGCGCGGTTTCACCGGGTCGTTGACCCCTCGGGGATCCGTCCCCCTTCAAGCAACCGTTTCCGACCACAAGTGAGGCTGTCCGATGTTGATCCCGATCCTTTCCCTGATCCTCCGTTGTCGTCTGGTGACCCGACGATCGATGCCCGGTCGTGCCCGAATGTCGGGGTGTCGTGACGATCGCGGCCAGGCCACCTCGGAGTACGCGTTGGTGGTCCTGGCCGCCGCGACGCTCGCACTGTTGCTGGTCGCGTGGGCCGCGCAATCGGGCAAGGTCGGGCACTTGTTCGACACGGTGTTCGACCATGTGATCGGCCAGGTCGCGTGACCACGTTGCGTGCCGGCCGTCGATGGCGTCATCGGGACGAACGTGGCCAGGCGACCGTCGAGTTCGCGTTGGTGTTGCCCATCGTGGTGATGCTCGCGCTCGGGGTCGTGCAGGTGGCACGCGTGACGGCGTTCCAAGTGGCGGTCATCGACTCGGCACGCTCGGCTGCTCGTGCGGCCGCCGTCGACCCGACCGACTCGACAGCTCGCCGCACGGTCGCTGCGACCGGTGGGGGTGCCGACGCCGAGGTGCACCTGGGGGTCGTCGACGGTGCGCCGGGACTCGTCACCGTCCGGGTGATCCGGAGGATCCGTCTGCTGCCCGGTGTCGGTGCATCATCGGTGGCCCTGCACGCCGAGTCGACCATGGCGGTCGAATCGTCCGGTTGATCCGGCCACCGGCGGTCGCGGGTCGCCCGACGAGGGCCGTCATCGCCGATTCGGGCCCACCTGCAGTGACCTCGACGCCAGTCGTGCCAGCGCGACGGCCCCGGCCTTGTCGAGCGGTTCGTTCCCGTTGCCGCATTTGGGCGACTGCACACACGACGGGCACCCGGATCGGCATCCGCACGTCGTCAGCAGTTCACCGGTGGTCGCGAGGTGCCGGTCGGCGGCAGCGAATCCGAGCTCGGCGATCCCGATTCCACCCGGGTAACCGTCGTAGATCGCGATCGTGGCGCGTTGCGTGTCGCGGTGCCAGGCGGTCGAGATCCCACCGACGTCCCATCGGTCGCAGATCGCGAACAACGGGAGCATCGCGATCATCGCGTGTTCGAGCGCGTGCAGTGACCCCGCGAGCGCGTCGCCGTCCAGGTCGGCCTCGTCGATCGTCGTCGGATCGAAGGTGTAGCGCACGGCACGGGTGCGCAACGTCGACGCGGGCAACGTGAGGGGCACATGGTCGACGGTTCGTCGGGTGAGGACGTCGATGCGGGTGTAGCCGGTGACCTCGTGGTGGACCGCGACCGGTCCGACCGAGACGGCGAAACCGTCGGTTTCCCATCGGTCGTCGGTGTCGAGGATCTCCAGCTCCGTCGAGGAATCCGCGCGGGTCGTCGTCGTGCCGTCGTCGACCTCGACCGTCGCGGTGGCCTGGTCGAGGTCGAGTTCGACGACCCGGAACGCTTCGCCGCGGTGCACATAGGCCGCTCCCGGATACAGCGTGGTCGTCGCGCGCTCGAGGTCGGCGGTGCCGATCAACGTCCCGGTCGCGTCGATGATGCGGCACTCGCGACCCGAGCCGGAGCGAAGCCCGATCCGCCCCGCGGGATGGCCGTGGCCGGTGGAGACGGCTCGCACGCTGCTCGGAGCCCCGTCCGATGCGACGTGCCGGAGGCGGAACCGGTCCGCGATCACGCCGCGGCGGATCGCGTCGGCGAGGTCGTCGCCCCAGAAACGCTCGTCGGCGGGTGTCAGCGGCGATTCGGCGGCCGCACATTGGAGTTGCGGGTCCTCGATCTCGGGGTTCGCCGGGTTGACGACGATGCGTTCGGGCGGCCGGGTCACCAACTCGGACGGGTGGTCCATCAGGTACCGGTCGAGCTGGTCGGTTCCGGCGACGAGCACGGCGAGTGACGGTTCGCCGGATCGGCCGACCCGACCGATCTGTTGGCGGAACGACGAGATCGTGCCGGGGAACGTGTGGATCACGCACACGTCGAGCCCACCGATGTCGATGCCGAGTTCGAGCGCGTTGGTCGCGACCACGGCGAGCAGGCGGCCCGACGTGAGTTCCGCTTCGATCGCCCGGCGCTCGGTCGCCAGGTAGCCGGCCCGGTAGGACTGGACCATGTCGGCGAGTCCGGGTGCCACGAGCCGTCGGATGGCGGCGGTGATCGTCTCGGTCGTGCGGCGCGAGCGGCAGAACACGATCGTGCGGAGGCCGGATGTGACGGCCTTGGCACCGATCGCAGCGGTGACCTGGTGGGCGGGCAACCGGGCGCCGGTGGCCGCGTCGAGCAGCGGTGGATCGATCTGGGCGACAACACGCTCACCACGCGGCGAGGCCTCGTCGTCGACGACGACGAAGTCGTCGATGCCGGTGAGGACGCTCGCGAGGTGTGCGGCGTCGTCCACGGTCGCCGATGCCAGGATGAACACGACCTCGGTGCCGACCTCGGCGCACAGGCGTCGCAGGCGCCGCAGCACGTGGGCGACGTGCGCGCCGAACACGCCGCGCAGCGTGTGGGCCTCGTCGACGACGACGTAACGCAGGCGTCGCAGGAACGTCTTCCATTGGCCGTGTCTCGGAAGGATGCCGACGTGGAGCATGTCGGGGTTGGTGAACACGACGTTCGCGTGCCGCCGCACCCAGACCCGTTCGGTGTCGGTCGCGTCGCCGTCGTACGCGGCCGCTACGACACCGGGGAAGTCGAATGCGGACAGGGCCCGGAGTTGGTCGTGGCCGAGCGCTTTGGTCGGGTGGAGGAATAATGCGCTTCCCGGGCGTTCGCCTGCACACGCCTGGGCGATCGCACCTTGAGCGACGAGAGACTTCCCCGATGCCGTGCCCGTCGTCAGGATCACCGAGCGGCCCGCGAGCACGGCGTCGAGTGCGTCGACCTGGTGACGCCACAGTCGATCGACGCCGAGGCGCCGACGGACCGACGGGTCGAGGGCCGGTTCGTGGTCGCTGAACCGGGCGCCTCGGGCCGGCTCCATGTGGCGTCCGACGATCACGGCGTCGACGTCGCCGGGAGACGATGACCCTCGGGTGCGCGTCACGTCGTCCACGGCTCGGATCAACAGCGGTTCGAACCGGTCGGTGGCGGGTGGGTTCGGCACGTTCGGGGGCGGCATCGCAGCGGAGGGTTTCGTCGGGGTCGTCGTCTGGGATCTGGTGGCAGGGTAGGCTCCGGCAGGGTTCACCGGCGCTCAGCGGAGCACGATCAATGGGATTTTCCTCCACCCCCGCGATGTCCGGGGATTCGACGATGCGACGGATCGTCGGTACGCGCCGCGGGATCGTCTGCGCGCCGAGGCGGTGCCCGGCCGGCGATGGGCGATGAACACGCGCCGGAGGCGGCGATCGAACTGACGTTGCCGTCGGACCCGAAGTATCTGGCGTTGGTGCGGGTTGTCGTGGCCGCCGTGGCCGGCGCGGTTCCGGCGTTGTCCGACTCGCGGGTCGCGGACCTCAAGCTCGTGGCGACCGAACTGTTCGCGAACGCGATGGAGGCGAACTGGAGGCGGGTCGGGTTCGCCGACGCGGGACCTCGTGCGAAGGTCCCCGAATCGCTGGGTTCGGTGCACCCGGGGGGTCGGTCCGAGCTTCCCGAGGGCACCCCTCCGGTGCGTGTCTCGTGCCGGGCGGACGCGGCCGGGGTCACCCTGGTCATTGCGGACTCGGGTCTGGGGCTGGATGCGTCGATCGAGCCGCATCCTCCGGTGGGCGATCCGACCCGGTTGCGTCACGAGCGGGGTCTGGGGATCCCGCTGATCCAGTACCTGGCCGACGAGGTCGACTACGCGAGCACCCCAGACGGCACGAGCGCGACGGCGGTGTTGCGTGA
Organism: Actinomycetota bacterium; assembly: GCA_018268545.1. GTDB lineage: Bacteria > Actinomycetota > Acidimicrobiia > Acidimicrobiales > Iamiaceae > JAFDWI01. Next base: position 51 of record JAFDWI010000166.1, on the reverse strand, counting down.
CCGGCGCTCCGGTCGTCGAGAGTCGTGACGGGGTCGCCCGAGGAGGATCCG